>JBCBQE010001407.1:0-500 GCA_039820385.1 Cyanobacteria bacterium J06635_10 | reverse complement strand
AAGTAAGAAAAAAATAGTATCCTCTGAAAAATATCAAGGTTATTACTGGAATCCTTCGGAAGGAGAAATAGATGTAGCCTGTTTTGATGGGGTAACATCAATTATTAATCTGGCGGGGGCTACGATAGCAAAAAAATGGACCCCTTCGTACAAAGAAAAAGTACTTTCCAGTCGAATAGATAGCCTTTCTACGCTGAATCTTGGTTTGACCAAGGTAGATTCTTCTCAAATTGAACATTTTGTTTCTGCTTCGGCCATTGGTATCTATCCTAGTTCGCAAATCGATTTATGCGATGAAAAAGATGTTGGTGTAGATGACAGTTTTTTGGGTCAAGTAGTTCAAAAGTGGGAGGAGAAAATAAGCGAATTCAAAAAGTATCCTTTTAATATCGCTACCATGAGAATTGGTATCGTATTGTCCCATGAAGGAGGGGCACTCCCTAAAATGGCGAAGCCGATAAAAAACTTTGTTGGAGCAGCCATGGGAAGTGGGGAACAAT
>JBCBQE010001406.1:0-503 GCA_039820385.1 Cyanobacteria bacterium J06635_10 | reverse complement strand
TTTAAATCCAGTTTATTTTCGGGTATCGCTGCTAGCTTCCTTTTCTGGATAATTATTCGTTTAATTCGCTCCCCTCAAGGCAAAAGATAATCTATCAATCATCAATCCAACTGAAAAACCGCTATATGTAACTCAAAATCCACCAAATTGAGCCACGCGGAGGTGGGCTTTGTTTATATACTCCCTTCTCAGTCTAAGATTACCTATAAAAATTTCTCCCCTTGCTTCCCCTGCTCCCCTCAATCAACACCGGTAATCTTAGAGCGAAAAGGGGAGTATCCCCAGACTTCCAGTCTGATGACTAATCTAAATCATCCCCCGCTGTCTTTCCCTCTGCAAATAATCCAAAGAATCATCGATAGATTTAACAGCTTGCGATGGAATTTCAAACTTAGATTTTTCCATAACTTCCAACGTCTTCTCAAAGTTACTAATTGCTCGATTCAATTCTCCATCTGATAATTCACTAGCTAAGGTACGCAAATTAAGTGCAAGATTACTCG
>JBCBQE010001405.1:0-504 GCA_039820385.1 Cyanobacteria bacterium J06635_10 | reverse complement strand
TTTTAAAATTAGTACGGAGAACTTCATGACGTTGAATAATAGTATTAATAACTTGTTGTAAAACTTCCACATTCAACGAACCACTAAGACGAACTGCTGTCGGAATATGATAAGTAGAACTACCCGGTTGTAATTGTTCGATAAACCACAGTCGTTGTTGAGCAAAAGATAAAGGTAATTTGTCAGTTCGTGGAGTATTAGGGATGGAAGTGACTATTTTTTGATTAACTAAGTTTGCTTGTTGTAAAAAAGCGATAATTTCGGGTTTACGAGCTTTTAATTCAGCAGTAAGCTCTGGTGTAAGTACTTCATCTGGTGCGCTACAATGCAGTGTTGTATCATCTTCAAGCCAGAGTTTGACTTCGAGTGAGTGGAGGTGAGCAAGAAATTGTTCTATGTTCATGGGATTTTTTATTAATATTTGTAGGGTGAAAATATTGAAGAGGCAAGAGGCTGTCATGCAAGAGGCAAGAGGATTATAGAATATTAAAAAAAAATCCCATG
>JBCBQE010001404.1:0-504 GCA_039820385.1 Cyanobacteria bacterium J06635_10 | reverse complement strand
CGATCCTTCAAATCCAGAATTAATTCTGACTGCAAGAGGTACGGGATATTTGTTTCAACGCATAATCGAACCAGGGGAGGAATAAAATGGGGTGAGGAGTTAAGAGTGAAGAGTGAATAAGAACAGTTAGGAGTTGAGAGTGAGGAGTGAGGAGTTAGATTTAATGTGGTGCTTTTCGTAGAATTCACAGTCACAGCGAAACTGTAAAATTCCTATGACATAGGTACGGTAAACAATTTATTAAACGTGGCTAATGACTCATAATTCATAACTCGTAATTCATAACTCATAACTCATAATTCATAACTCATAACTCATAACTCATAACTCATAACTCAATTCTTCTTCATGGCTAATCCAGATCCCAATCGCTTTTTGAGGCGTCTACCTATCGTTGTAGGTGGGCTAGGCGCTGTACTTTTGTTAATAAACCGCGTGCAATCGCCAGAATTAACAGAATCTCAAGCTCGTGCTGATGTACTTGGTGTAATTTTAAGCGCCGTT
>JBCBQE010001403.1:0-510 GCA_039820385.1 Cyanobacteria bacterium J06635_10 | reverse complement strand
CAATGAGATTACTACAACTTCTTATACTCTTGGAGAAACTCAAAACGGCAATATCAGTGAAGCTGGGGAACAAGATATCTACACGACAGAAACTGTACTTTGATGCTCTTAATAACAATAGACCTAACTTTACCATAAGGTTTATTGCTCCAAGTGGAAAAGAATTCTATACAGGTGAAGTAGAAAATGACCGAGATACAGAAACTCAACAAAGCTTCGGTAATTATTTACCAGGGCTTATTCTTGAAGAAGCGGGTACCTATCAGATAGTTATTGATGGTTATGAAAATAATTTTGGTGATTATAGTTTCCGCTTGTTGGATTTAGCGTCAGCTACAAATATTGAGTTAGATGTAGATTGATAATGAAATAAGCGGTAATTTAGGTGATTTTGCAACCGAAGCTCACCTATACAAGTTTTCTGCTCAAAAAGAAGCTACAGATAGTAAAACAGCCCATATTGCTTATTTACGTCATGATTATTTACATACTTTCGATACTTCTCAGTTA
>JBCBQE010001402.1:0-471 GCA_039820385.1 Cyanobacteria bacterium J06635_10 | reverse complement strand
ATCTGAGTTGCAGCAAGTGTCAAAACAACATAGTCTGACCGTATTTAAGCTTCCGCATTTTTCCGCCAGCCGCATAAGTTGGCGAAATAAAATCAAATTAAAATCTCGGTTCCCCTTGCTACCATTAGATGTTTTTTTAACAAGGAATATTGTTCCAACTGTCATATGACGGTATTCTTGACAATCGCGTTATTTGCGGTGCCAAATGCCAATGAGAGAAACTACTTCAACCCTCTGTGATTTCTACAATAATAGTCGGATTTATTTTATTCTTTCACCAATCGGAACATGACTTAAAACCGTTTTCAATAATGGGGTCACAAGTTAAATTTGAGTCAGAAATAGCCAACTTATGACTTCTACAATTTTGATGATTTTCCCATTTGTAACTGAACCAAGCTCGCGCAAAAAACGAACTTTGCATAGGGATATAAAAAATGAAAAAACTATGAACATAGATTCAATCCAAAG
>JBCBQE010001401.1:0-511 GCA_039820385.1 Cyanobacteria bacterium J06635_10 | reverse complement strand
AAAACTTGGACGGGCTAAAATCGATAATCTTGCTCCAAGGTAGCGCAAACGAGCCGGAATATAACGACGTTGTGACATGAGAAACCCAACTTGAGATTATCCTCTCATCGTAACGTTCAATAAGTCCCTACGTCATAATTTCTATGTAGGTTATTGTAGATTTTATAACTAAAGTCAAAACTTTTACACTGATGACCTACAATTTCCGCAAAAAAAGGGTGCCCTGCCCCATTTTTTAAGGTTCCATCTCGTGACATGACCAGAAAATAAATGGATACAAGCCCCCGGATTTATCCGTGGAAGGGCAAGCAGGGGGAGAAGAAACTTTTTATTTTCATGGCAAACACCGCCAGGTGCGGCTCAGCATGGGAGATACCCCTCGATTCGGGCAGGTGAGTACTTGATAACTGAATTGACGGCTATTTTGATTCACAAATCTTAACGTCTACCAACCCGTGCTAGTAAGAATAGACCAATTCCGAATCCCAAGAAGTTAGGTAACCAAGCGCCA
>JBCBQE010001400.1:0-513 GCA_039820385.1 Cyanobacteria bacterium J06635_10 | reverse complement strand
CAGACGTTCGTTTCACCTTTGGGAACGTCTGCTCCGTCCGCAAAGCGAACCTTAACGCAGGCTGGCTTGAATGGCCCCTTTCCTTGTTTGTTCGGCCAATCTGGATCTTAGAATTTAGGCGTTCTTTGCCCTTCAAACACTGTAGCGCTTGACGAAATCACCAACATGAAATAGCTGTCCAAACGCTGAGCGGGCGTTGTGTAGTGGTAAGACCTTAGCCTTCCAAGCTAATGACGCGGGTTCGATTCCCGCCGCCCGCTCCAGAAAAATCCTGCCAAAATCAATCGACACTCTCAGGAAGATAATCCGGCTCAAAACTCTGATTTTGAACGCTAAATTGAAGTTTTACCGTATTCCTTCCAATCGGGTGATGCGGCGTCTATGCCCCGACAGCTCCAAAACCACTCAAAATCATCTGCGCGCCTGCGTAGGCACGCGCATCGGTTCAATTCCGCTTTTTTGCATAATGTGGATCGGCTTTTGCGCGTGGTATTCACGTTTGGAACAAAAGGG
>JBCBQE010001399.1:269-513 GCA_039820385.1 Cyanobacteria bacterium J06635_10 | reverse complement strand
GTCCAAGGCAAATGAAGTCATCCAGATGCAAATTAGGGAAACTAGTTGTCCCAACCAAATAAATGTGAAAATACGCATTATATCGCTGTATAAATTTAATTTTTATGTCAACCTGTATTAGATTAATACTTGTGATTCGGTAGGTGACACTAGTTGTATGTTCCTTTAAAAATACAACATATATTCTCATGAGAATCAAAGATGACTAAAAATATTGATTTAGTTTAAAACCCACATTCCGCAC
>JBCBQE010001399.1:0-259 GCA_039820385.1 Cyanobacteria bacterium J06635_10 | reverse complement strand
GGCCCCAACAGTTAAAACATGGATACTAGTATCCATGTTTTAACTGTTGGGGCCATTCCTATATCTTTTGAAATTTTTGCGAGAAAAAAGTTTAACTATCTTTTTTTTTAGTATAAAACTATAATTACCTAAGACTTGACTTACAGCAAAGGAAGGCTGAACGCTTACGCTTTAAGTTTCATAGACGTTCCATTGCCGTTTAAATTTCTATATTGTAAATCCGCTCTGCCTATGCCCACTGAAACCACAGTTGAATCCC
>JBCBQE010001398.1:0-514 GCA_039820385.1 Cyanobacteria bacterium J06635_10 | reverse complement strand
CTAAAATCCGACTATTTACCATTTCTTGATGTTAGTAATAAAAACACGTAAAGTACTTAAGTAAATTTGCCAAAATGATCTAACCTCCTCAGTTATAGTCAATTTCACTTGGATGCAATACAACTTGAATCTGCACAAACCCCTCTCCAATGCTTTGGAGAGGGGAAGGGGTGAGGTTTAATTATGTATCTCATTCAACTGAAAACTGCTATATTGTTCGCCGTTAAATACGAATATCATAAACGCATCTAGGTACCTTAACCAAACCACAGTATTGAAAAACAATAAAACAAAAAAAATGAGTAGATGAAACTACCTAATTGCTGCAATTAAGTACTTTCATTTACTCAAAATGAATAAAGAGAAGGAAATTGAAATTTAATATTGAAATTTAATATTGATAATAAAAACTGCTTTTGATTTATATTACTGCTTTAAGTTATCTCCTTTGAGTTGCGGTTTTAACTTAGTAGTAGTTGAATTTCAGATTTTTTTCTCTGCCTCAACCATATTT
>JBCBQE010001397.1:0-516 GCA_039820385.1 Cyanobacteria bacterium J06635_10 | reverse complement strand
GCAGGAGACGTAACAGTGTTACGTCTCTACACAGGTTTCATGTTTTTGACAAAATGTATATAAATGCAATTCATAGTTTAATTCAGCAACGCCAAAAAAAACCATCATTTATTCCGCACCCCGAGCGTCACAATCGGTAATCACTTAATTTTTATATATTTTGAGATACAAATTATGCTGATATAATTTTTCATATCAGTTAAAATAAGGATATTAAGTATATAAAATAGCTTTATTTTATTCTAAAAACAAGTAAAAATACTTATGTAACAGTTAGAGTGCGGAATGTGGGCTGTATTACATTACGATGAAAAAAATTTTAATATTATCAGCAAATCCCAAAAATACGAATCAGTTGCGCTTGGATGAAGAGGTACGGGAAATTAAAGCGGCGCTAAAAATTAGCAAAAATAGCAAAGAGTTTGAAGTTATTACTGAGTCAGGGTTACGGGTTAATGATTTACGGCGATCGCTATTAGATAATCAGCCACATATCGTTCATTTTAGCGGACATGG
>JBCBQE010001396.1:0-516 GCA_039820385.1 Cyanobacteria bacterium J06635_10 | reverse complement strand
GATGTGCCGAAAATCGTTGATTGGTATATGGAAGGAAAGATAAATATCGACGATTTGATAACTCATGTAATGCCAATCGAAAAGATTAATGAAGGTTTTGAATTAATGCATAAAGGTGAATCTATTCGTAGTGTAGTTACATTTGATTAATTCAAAAAATAATCATGTAGAGACGTAGCAATGCTACGTCTCCAGTATTTTAATTTAGGAATGACCGAAACTCGCACAAATAACTAATACCATTTCTTTATAAAGATGCGCCGAATTTAGCCACCTAACGGTTGGCTTTTTAGAGGTAGCTCCAGCCTTCGGGGCTGAACCGAGAAGGCGCAGCCTCATACAGAATTGGTATAACAACTAATAACTAATAACTCATAAAAATGGTCACAATTAACGAAATTATCAATAATCCGTATATAGAGGATTTTTTAGCAGAAAAACGAGTTTCATTAGAAAATATAAGTTGGCAAGGTTACGAGCAAATTTTCAAGGCTTTAGGTGAAAATCGATCTGTAA
>JBCBQE010001395.1:0-517 GCA_039820385.1 Cyanobacteria bacterium J06635_10 | reverse complement strand
GTAGAATCGAGAGCCGCTTGTAATTGTTGAGCTAATTCGGGGGAGATATTTTGATTCATTTTGATTGATTCCTTGTATGTAGTAAAAAATTATCTAGTCAGTCTTTCAGTTATTAATCAATTGGTGCGTGACGGTAAGATTAGATCGTTTCGTTAAGCTCGGTAACATATCGTAACCGTCACACACCCTACAGGCTGTCATGGTACTGCACTCAATTGGTGCGTGACGGTAAGATTAAATTATTTCGTTACCTTGATACCATATACCAACCGTCACACACCCTACAGGCTGTCATGGTACTGCACTCAATTGGTGCGTGACGGTAAGATTAGATCGTTTCGTTACCTTGATACCATATCGTAACCGTCACACACCCTACAAGCTGTCATGGTACTGTTCATTGATTTGTAATAGCTTCTTCACCTGTCATTGATTTAGCAATATCCAGGAGTTCTTTTTGAGATGCCACTTGAGCTAGGGCAACGATGCCAAATGTCTGTTTTTCCTGTTCCCAAGC
>JBCBQE010001394.1:264-518 GCA_039820385.1 Cyanobacteria bacterium J06635_10 | reverse complement strand
GGAACATATTCCTTCACTAATGTTGTTCCAGGAGACTACACCGTAGTTGAAACACAGCCTGCTGACTTCAACGATGTCTCTGAAGTCGAAGGTGGAACCGATGGTGATAATCCTGATAACAACATCATCAACAGCATTGCGGTAACTGTAGATCCGAATGAAACAGATACAGGTAATGACTTTGTCGAGACTCAACTGGGTGCAGTCACCATTACCGTCGCCAGTAGTGTCCACTGTGACTTGACCGGTGACTG
>JBCBQE010001394.1:0-254 GCA_039820385.1 Cyanobacteria bacterium J06635_10 | reverse complement strand
GGAACATATTCCTTCACTAATGTTGTTCCAGGAGACTACACCGTAGTTGAAACACAGCCTGCTGACTTCAACGATGTCTCTGAAGTCGAAGGTGGAACCGATGGTGATAATCCTGATAACAACATCATCAACAGCATTGCGGTAACTGTAGATCCGAATGAAACAGATACAGGTAATGACTTTGTCGAGACTCAACTGGGTGCAGTCACCATTACCGTCGCCAGTAGTGTCCACTGTGACTTGACCGGTGACTG
>JBCBQE010001393.1:0-519 GCA_039820385.1 Cyanobacteria bacterium J06635_10 | reverse complement strand
AACCGTTGCTTAAATTCATCTGTAAAATTAACTTGAACTAAAGTTGGTTCATCCTGCATCAATACCATCCCATAGCTCTGAAACAGGTCTAGTTTTTCCTTCAGAAACTTCTTGCAGCGAAGTTTGAAGACTTTCTAATACTGACTCTTTGGGTTCATCATCTTCATCTATATCTACTTCTGGAAATAGCACAATTACTTTGACACGACTTGAAGTATTAACCGTAAGTGGCTCATCTAAAAGTAATTGACCGTTTTTATCAACTGTTCCCATTATTTCTTGTGCTTTCATAATTTCCTTTTTTGGTTACTTTGGTTAGTAATAATGATTTATCTTTAATAGGACTTACGCAACTGGCATATTGTTCTTGTAGGGGCACGTGACATTTAATTAAATTTTTAACGCAGTAATAAGGGTTCTGGTGTCACGCACCACCTGTCACTGGTGACAACTGCGTAAATCTTAAGATAATTCCAAACGATAAAAAATTTAGTCTTTTTGAATTTTTTGAATTTAATT
>JBCBQE010001392.1:0-519 GCA_039820385.1 Cyanobacteria bacterium J06635_10 | reverse complement strand
AGGAGAAGATGCAGTGAAGCAGTTCATTGAAAGTCTTCCAGAGCTAGAGGGAAAGGAGGAAAAAGACTCAATAAATTCCTCAGTGGGTGCAACCACATCCTGCAGAGTGCAGCGGTCAACTGTGACCCACTTTTTGTGTCGTATTTCCTCCTTTCCCTCTAGCTCTGGAAGACTTTCAATGAACTGCTTCACTGCATCTTCTCCTGGACAATCATCGCACCTCCTCATCATGCACTTCTCATTTTCAAGACTACAAACTGCTTTTCCCATAACTTCTTCCAGGCTTAATCTGGGGTGCCCAATTGCATTGAGCTGTAGTGTTGGATTTTGGTGATAAGTGCACACACACACTGAGTGCGTTCCTGATGACCCCGCTAAGACACAATGCTTGGGTCGTAGTGAGCAAAAACTGGAAAAGCCAATATGGGGGTCCTCGTCTTCATTTTTAAACTTT
Organism: Cyanobacteria bacterium J06635_10; assembly: GCA_039820385.1. Classification (GTDB taxonomy): domain Bacteria; phylum Cyanobacteriota; class Cyanobacteriia; order Cyanobacteriales; family Nostocaceae; genus Rivularia. Next base: position 65 of record JBCBQE010001392.1, on the reverse strand, counting down.
TGATAAATCTCTTTGAGATTTCCCAGTACCAGTCTTTTTTGGCACTGCTGCTTCACTCCATTTTG
>JBCBQE010001391.1:0-520 GCA_039820385.1 Cyanobacteria bacterium J06635_10 | reverse complement strand
AATTACCGATTTACAAACAGCAGCGAAACTCTTTGATAAACAGGGTAAAGCACAAATGGCTCAAAAATCTCGCGATGTGATTCAGCGTATACGTAATGCATAATCAATGAACAATTAACAATGAACAATGATCAATTAATAATTAGTTTTTATAGCTAGTTTCTTAGTCCTATTTATAGGATTTTGGCTATAAGAGCGGGGACTTATAGTCCCAGGTGAGTGTGACATAAATTACGCGATTTTCACAACACTCGGATGCTGCCGTACACTCATTGCCTTATTATTGCGTGCAGAATTAGTCAGTTTACAAGCACCCTACAAGCTGTTCATTGTTCATTGATAATTGATAATTGTTCATTGTTCATTGCTACGTTTTTTTCTCAGAAATTTTGCATAACCTTCTCAATACCCAGAGATATATATATATAGTTCATCAGATTACTGATGAGCATAGGTAACCGAATCCCCATCGGGGTGCATCAATCGGCAGAATTTAACTAGATTCTGCCTTTCTCAATCA
>JBCBQE010001390.1:0-521 GCA_039820385.1 Cyanobacteria bacterium J06635_10 | reverse complement strand
TATTAGTTGATGTGTTTGGCGAAAAGGGAACCGATGATTTTCAGCAGTTGATTTCTTTGATGAAAGAGTTTTGGCGAGAAACGGGAATATCAGAAGCTAAAAAGGCAGAAATTTTAGAAACGATGGATAAAGCTGTGTATCCAATTTCTGAAACAAGAGTTTTGGAATTATTAGAGCAAGTTGGTTTTAGGAAAGTGATGCGGTTTTATACGGGTTTATGGGTTGGCGGTTGGATGGCGATGAAGGATGATTTTTAATTGGTGTAAATTAAAGAGTCACAATTATAATTAATATTGCTCCGATTAATGTTGCGATCGCGAAGCGCATGCGTGAGCGGCTTATTGCAGCAATGTTGGCGGTTTTACGGTGAGTTTCTTGTAACTCTCCCCTAGTTTTCCACACTAAGTAAGTCTAAATAATACTAATGAACTATTAGTTGAAATTTCTCCGAATCTCTCCTTGTCCCCTTGTAATACCATTTCTTTATAAAGATGCGCCAAATTTAGCCAACCTTCGTTGGC
>JBCBQE010001389.1:0-524 GCA_039820385.1 Cyanobacteria bacterium J06635_10 | reverse complement strand
ACTCAAACCAGGAACCCGGATTGTATCTCGCGACTTTGATATGGGAGACTGGCAGCCATTAAAACAATTAAAGCTAATTGTAGAAGAAGAGGAAGTTGAAGTAGAAGTAACTTTATACTACTGGGAAATAAATCAGTGAACAATGAACAATGAACAATGAACAATGAACAACTAATAATTGATCATTGATCATTGATCATTGATAATTGACTAGTAACATCAACCGAAAATAACTTCTATGTCCATTTCCAAAACGGAAGCGAAGCAACTATTAGAACGGATAATTTTTGAAGATACCCATTCTCAAGATTGGGTACAGGATGTTTGGGGATTAAGTCCACTTCTAGGAGATAGCGCCGCTAAGTTATTTGAAGTTTTTGAAGCATTAATTGAATGTTGTCCCGAAGCACAACTAGAAAATCTATTACAAAGCTATTATCAACAACAATCGATAGCTGATAATTGATAATTAATAATTGATAATTGATAATTGATAATTGATAATGCCTCAAACAAAAATTTAT
>JBCBQE010001388.1:0-524 GCA_039820385.1 Cyanobacteria bacterium J06635_10 | reverse complement strand
GAAAAATTTTAATCCTTCTCCAACAAAGACAAACTAGATATTTATTATCAACATTATTACAAGATGCAGGTTATGAAGTATTTTCACCATCTGTCGATCGTGATTTATTAGAAGTTCAAAATTTTTCTCATCTTTAACCTCCGATCAAACTTCTAATTAAACCAAATAATTGTTTACTCACAAGTGGTTTAACAAGTATATTACTTGCGCCATTTATAAGGCTTTGATGCTGAATTTCAGCACTTTGACGGGCACCCATAAGAATTTTTTAGAAGAAAAAATTCTTATGGGAGCCCTTGACGAGGTAAGATTATTAAAAATGGTATTTGCTGATTTTGTAATTTTTGGCACCATTGCCAAATACTGCGATCGAAACCAGTGATATCTATCAAACCCAGGTTTATTCGAGTGTCGATCGCACGATCGAATTCTTCCAAATTACTTGCACTAATCACTCGATAACCATCCCTACTCAAAAATTGATTGAGTAATTCTAAATTACGATGATTGCTATTTACTGCTAA
>JBCBQE010001387.1:0-526 GCA_039820385.1 Cyanobacteria bacterium J06635_10 | reverse complement strand
TTTCAACAGTATTATTATTCTGTTTACGATAAAAGGATAAATTGCGAATATCTGACCAAGTTTGATTTGATATCAAATACTGATTGGGATTGTGGGGTATTCCACCTCTTCCCGTAAACCAGAACTGGGGTCAAGTCCAACATGAACCCGAAGGGGGAGACCCCAAGACCGCACTTTATGTCCTAACGGACACGCAATACCTACGGTACGCTTCGCTAGCCGCTAACGCTGCTATCTCTGCTCACCAAAGCGATTGATTATTTTTTTAATTGGAAGTCCCTTAGGTTAATATCATTAAAGTTTTGTTGGGTGTCGTATTCTAGCAGAACTACCTGTGGGAATTGAAAATTCTTCAAAACTATGAAATAAATTATTACCTTTCTGAATACCGTTGATGATATTAAAAATTTTTCCGTTTGTATTAACAGTTGTATTAGTAGTGTTATCAGAGGTAACTTGAGAAAAAGCCGGAAAAATCGTTCCAATAGTTAATAAACTAGTTATAAATCCAGATATAAATACAATC
>JBCBQE010001386.1:0-526 GCA_039820385.1 Cyanobacteria bacterium J06635_10 | reverse complement strand
GCAGCAGGGAACACGATTGAAGAAGCGATCCTGCTGCACAACCATTAGAATCAGCCCAACAATCTAGTTGTTGTGATTGCGGATAGCCATAATAACAGTATGCAGTAGGTAAATATTTAAAATCTTGGGCTGTTAACGACCAAACTGGTGTCCAGTCAATTGAACGTGTTTCATCAAAGGGTTCAGGAACTTTCTGAAACCAACTGTGACATTGAGTATTCCATTCTGTTCTAGTTTCGTACTGCTGCTGACTAAAATTCATACAAGCATTGGGATGAATTGCTTGCTCTCCCATTTGTTGATAACTACTGGCAATTCTGATTTCATTATCCTGAAATACTCCAGAATAGCGTTCAATAGCTTCACAAAAACCACTTGCTCTTGCTTGAATATCAGTTCTTCCTTTCCCCGCACTTCTACCGCTAAGATTCTTACGCAGATTATCTAAATCATCAAAGATGGTGACAAAATGATGCTTGGCAATATAGGTATGGTTGAGTCTACTTACTGGCAATTTCGTTAATTC
>JBCBQE010001385.1:0-527 GCA_039820385.1 Cyanobacteria bacterium J06635_10 | reverse complement strand
GCAAATAATAAAAGTAATGATACGGGAAATATAGTCGAAATAGCAGCCTCTAATCCGAATTTCAAAACATTAGTAGCAGCAATTCAAGCAGCAGATTTAACTGAAACTCTTTCTGGTAATACTAAATTTACAGTATTTGCACCCACCGACGGGCACCCATAAGAATTTTTTTAGAAGAAAAAATTCTTATGGGAACCCTTGACGCTCCATTTGCGAAATTACTAAAAGAGACTTTAGACAAACTATTGAAACCAGAAAATAAAACAGCTTTACAACAAATTCTGACTTACCATGTTGTTTCCGGTACAGTTGATTCTCAAAATTTAAAATCTAGTAAAGTAAAGACTGTGGAAGGTAACCCCGTTCATGTTGTAGTCAATCAACAAAATGGAATTAAAATTAATAAATCTAGAGTAATTCAACCAGATATTAAAGCTAGCAATGGTATCATTCATGTAATTGATACTGTTTTAATACCACCAGGATTTTAGGATTTAACTGGAATTAAATTAGAATTCAGTAATCTA
>JBCBQE010001384.1:0-527 GCA_039820385.1 Cyanobacteria bacterium J06635_10 | reverse complement strand
GTTTCGGGCACGTACTTTCCACCGAACTTTCCAAATCTTCCCAAATTATCGGGACGTGCTACTGATGAAACTTTAGAATTGATATCTGGAGTACTGACCATGATAATCCTTAGAGTAATTTAAAAATTGAAGAGGGGGAGATGAAGAAGTTAGGAGTTAGGAGTTAAGAGTTAGGAGTTAAGGCTGTTAAGTTCGATACTATATTGCATTACCCCTTACCTTATTTGCTTACAGATGTTAATTCTTCCTTAGAAATAGCGGCTTTTAATTCTTTACAGAGTTCTTCTAGTGCTTGCAATCCTTCCGAGGGGGTACCGTTTGCTAATCTCTTAACCAAGGCGCTACCAACGATTACCGCATCAGCACCCCAATCCTTGGCTCTAGCTGCTTGTTCCCCACTAGAAATACCGAAACCAATACCAATTGGTTTATCGGTAACACCTCGTAATTCGTCTAATAAATCCTTGACGCGATCTTGTAAACCAGAACGCATTCCGGTAACACCGGTTACACTCACCAGGTAGATA
>JBCBQE010001383.1:0-528 GCA_039820385.1 Cyanobacteria bacterium J06635_10 | reverse complement strand
CTTCAGATGTTGCTTCGGTAATTATTGGCGCGGTAATTAAAGATCCAGTACAAGATAAAGTTGTGTGGAGAGAGTATTTAGAAACCGTCGTCAAAGAAAGAGATGATTGGAAAGATTTATATCGAGCTTGTAGAGAAATAAGTTAATAGTAGGGTGTGTTAGCTTAATAAATTTTGGTTGAAGATTATTAATTGAATCATGCCGTAACGCACCATTTGATATTCCTAATTATATATTCTTTGTAGGGTGTGTTACGGCTTGAGAAATTTTGCTTTGAGGTTATTAATTAAATCATGCCGTAACGCACCATTGGATATTCGTAATTATATATTTTTTTGAAACGCAGAGGAACACAAAGGTAAACGCTGAGGTACGCAGAGTTTTTCACTCATCTTTTAAAATAATTATCAAAGCAAGCAGAAAATAAATCTATGAATCCCGAAACAGAAAAGATCCTTGGTATTCTCGAATTTTACAATCACGGTAGGATGTTTGTTTGGGAAAAGAGCATCAAAGGAAACTTTAACA
>JBCBQE010001382.1:0-528 GCA_039820385.1 Cyanobacteria bacterium J06635_10 | reverse complement strand
TTATAAGTATCGTGTAAACGATAATGTTTCCATTACACCCGGCGTTATCTATCAGACTTCTTCGGGACAAAATGATGATAATGACGATGTATTCATTGGTACTCTCAGAACAACCTTTACATTCTAGATTACTAACGAAAATCTAAGAGTTTAAAATAAGTTGCTCCTCACCTTCAAAGTGGGGAGCAATTTATTAGCCAGGGAAAAGCTGCAAACCCCACTGGGGAACCGGAGTATACTAGAGAAGGTTAGGAGTTATGAGTTTCGAGTATGAGTTAACAATTCAAACTCCGCGAGCTCCTGACGGGCACCCATTAAAATTTTTTTCTTCTAAAAAAACTTTAATGGGAACCCTTGACTCTCAAATCTTAACTTTCATAAAAGCTGCCAGTGGAACTATCGTGTAAATCAGAATATGCAATTTTGGCATTATTAGAATTAGCAACTCATTATCAAAAACAGGAACCACTGCAAATCCGACAAATTGCAGCGCAACAAAATATACCTGACCGCTATTTGGAACAGTTG
>JBCBQE010001381.1:0-529 GCA_039820385.1 Cyanobacteria bacterium J06635_10 | reverse complement strand
CCTGCAAGAGCAAGTCCCCGAGTTCTTCAGCAATCTCGTTGCGATCGCCTCGCTGGATCGCATCAACCACCTCATAGGCCTCTTCGAGCACAAAAGGCGTTAAACTCTCCGGTGTTTGCGCCAAATCCCAAGGGCAACCCCCATCCGGGTCCCGCAATCTTGCCACGACATCAATCAAATGCTGCAAAGCAGCCAAAGTTTTAGACTCAAGCGTAGAAGCCATAGACTGAAGGGTTAAAGGTTGAAGAGGGTTAAAGGTTCAAGGTTAAAAGTTCAAGGTTAAAAGTTCAAGCTCTTGAGAATCATACCTTTGAGCCATTTCTAAATCCAGCTCCATCTCCCCGTTCGGCTGAGCTCACGTCGAAGCCATCTTCCCCATCTCCCCCATCTTCCCCATCTCCTGACTCTTATCTCCTGACTCCTAACTCCTAACTCCTATCTCATCCAAACCTTCCACCACCAGATCCGCACCTAATTTAACAACTATGACTATCAACCCAGCAACCAAGCAACAACCCAGGCGGCTCAG
>JBCBQE010001380.1:0-530 GCA_039820385.1 Cyanobacteria bacterium J06635_10 | reverse complement strand
ATCTCACTCAATTAGAATTTTGGCATCAAGAAGATTTTTGCAACTTACTGTGGCAAAATACTATAGGTGTCTCGATACCTATTTGAGGTAATGTTGCTACGACTTTACTTAAATCACCAGGGTAGAGATTTTCATAACCGTCAGAAATAATAGCCACTAAATCGGGTTTATCATTGAGAGCATCTAATAAAGATGTAGCGATATCGGTGTACCCTTCTGGTATTGGTAGTACATCAACGGTACCACCTACTTGGTAAACCTTAACTTTGGTGGAGCATTGCTGTAAAACTAACTTTAAAGCAACCGATTGAGCTAAACAGCAAAATTTGCGATAGCCCGAAGGGCGACGCTTCGCGTATCGCCATAACTACCAGTAGAAGCAGAAGCATCAAAAACTAAGGCCAAAGTTCCGTCAAAATGAGGTAATTTTGCTGCGGCTTCCTTGACATATTTTTCCGTAGCTTCCATAAGTTGGTCAGATTTACCACCACGGTAAAGATGAACCAGAGTTGCTGCAATATCACCGCGAT
>JBCBQE010001379.1:0-531 GCA_039820385.1 Cyanobacteria bacterium J06635_10 | reverse complement strand
ATTATTAATCCTCTATCACGCATCAAATTAACTATTTTAAAAGAAAATAATCACTATATATTTAACTGTAAAAAATGGTTATTACGTTGGCGCTATCAAAACTTTAGTGACAAAATAAATCAATCAAAATTTAAAAATACATTGGATTCAATAGAATGCAATTTAACCTCAAAAGAATACAAATGGTTAAAAGCAGAAATTAATAAATTCGTTAAAAATGAATCAATAATGTAGAGACGTAGCAATGCTACGTCTCCCCAAATCTAAGGTGTATCCGCAGCGTGTTGCTTCAATTCATCCAAAGAAACATATTCCAATGTAGATGCATGAGTAGCCGATAAAACTACCTTCGGTGCAACTCCATCATCCATAGCTTCCTTCCAGCGAGAAGCACACAAACACCATTTATCCCCAGGTTTTAAACCAGGAAACTCATACATTGGCCTTGGCGTACACACCGTTTGTGCGGAAGTGACGGAGGAATTTCTTAACTATACCAAGTCTATGGGAAATGATTTGAGTACGCCAAGG
>JBCBQE010001378.1:0-531 GCA_039820385.1 Cyanobacteria bacterium J06635_10 | reverse complement strand
GCTGTATTTACGGTTTGGGGATACCCACAGAGTACTTAAATGCAGCTAATAGAAGCAACAACAATTACATCTTGACGTTCAAATAAAGACCTGGTTGCGGAATGTCGCAACATATCAATTTCATCGTTTATTTGAGCCGTTTTTTCAATATAAGTATCGTTAACAGGAATATAAGCTTCTGGTTGATAATAATCGTAGTAACTAATGAAATATTCCACCGCATTCTCGGGGAAAAACTCGCGCAACTCATTACAAAGCTGGGCAGCTAAGGTTTTATTATGAGCTAAGACGAGAGTGGGTTTACCTATTCTCTCGATGGTTCTTGCGATCGTATGAGTTTTACCCGTACCAGTTGCACCCAAAAGCGTTTGATAACGGTTTCCTGCTTCAATACTTTCCACAAGCTGCTCTATAGCCTTGGGCTGGTCACCTGTGGGTTCAAAAGGAGCTTTGACTAAAAAATTTTTCATCAGCTTGCGACACATTCAACCTATTTAATGGTAGCGAATAGTGCGGCTTTCTCAACTCTGA
>JBCBQE010001377.1:0-531 GCA_039820385.1 Cyanobacteria bacterium J06635_10 | reverse complement strand
AACCACTAACTATTAACTAATAACTAATAACTAATAACTAATAACTATGCTTCAATTGTAGTATTTTTACCTCTACCGTTCCGATATAACATTCAAAGAAGCCCTAGAAAAATTAGAATTCCTAAGCGATATCGAACACCTCCAACATCTACGTCGCTTTCTCATGCTTTCCCAAATGCCTGGAAGGCGCGGTTTAATTCCTGGTAGAGGTAAAAATACTACAATTGAAGCATAGTTATTAGTTATTAGTTATTAGTTATTAGTTAATAGTTAGTGGTTAGTAGTTGGTAGTCAAGGGCTCCCTGCCAAATTTTTTTCTCCTAAAAAAAATTTGGCAGGGTACCCGTCAATAAAACAACTATCAACTATCAATTATCAATTAACAATTATCAGTTAATAATTGTCAATTTATACATTTAAGATGCGAATATTTATCAGTACTGGTGAAGTATCAGGGGATTTACAAGGTTCACTCTTAATTACCGCACTTAAGCATCAAGCTACTACAGCAGGTTTGGAATTAGAGATTGT
>JBCBQE010001376.1:0-532 GCA_039820385.1 Cyanobacteria bacterium J06635_10 | reverse complement strand
CCGGTCCTGGTGATTGAAAATAACGAAGCTGCCATCCAGTCTTTGCGGAGTCAGAAAATCCCTTACATCCTTGGCGATGCAGATTCGGAGCAAATTTTAGACAAGGCCCACCTGACGGCTGCTAAAGCGCTAGCCATCGCCCTGCCTGACCCGATCAGCACTCGCCTACTGCTCCAGCGCGCTTTGAGAATTTCTCCCCACCTGGATGTGATCGCCCGAGCCCATACGACCCGTGAGGTAGATAGCCTCAATCAGCTCGGCGCACGGGAGGTGGTGCAGCCTGAGTTTGAAGCCGCCCTAGAACTTGGGGTGCATTTGTTGATCACGTTGGAGGAAAGTCGCGATCGCATCCAGGAAATTATGACCACAATTCGACAAGATCGGTATCTGAGCATTCGAGGCAGAGGAGAGTGAGTAGATTTTAGATTTTAGATTTTAGATTTTAGATTTTGGTTTTTGGCGACGGACAGTTGAGCCATAATTTAGGAGGGAATGAGACGTCACGCCTGGGTGGCCAGCGCCTTGCGGTAAA
>JBCBQE010001375.1:0-534 GCA_039820385.1 Cyanobacteria bacterium J06635_10 | reverse complement strand
TTGGAGTGGGAGTTTTGCCAATAACTTCGGATGTGCGCGCACTCCTTGGCATGATATTCGTGCTTTTGGACAAAACGTAATTTGGAAAGATACTTATTTACAAGAAACTAAGGGTGGAAGATACATAAAAAATGAGCCTTATTCAGTAGAAGATATCTACAAAGTGGGGTATTCTCGCTGTCATATAGAAATACTTGAACAGTTTCAGATTCGAGCTTATGCAATCGCACCTATTTTTATCGGTAATCATTTATGGGGCTTACTTGCTGCTTATCAACATTCTCAACCGCGTCACTGGCTAAGTGATGAAGTAGAATTTTTGCATCAAGCTGGGAGCTATTTAGGAATAGCTATGCAACAAGCAGAAACTGTAGTAATACAACAGCAACAGACAGCGAGATTGCAAAATTCTGTAGCTAGACAGCGCGCTCTAATGGAAGTGGTGGGTAATATTCGCTCATCTTTGGATACTAAATTTATATTCGATACCACTTGTAAGGAACTTTGCAAATTACGTTTTGTCCAAAAGCACGA
>JBCBQE010001374.1:0-534 GCA_039820385.1 Cyanobacteria bacterium J06635_10 | reverse complement strand
ATTTTTGAAATTGAAGACCAAGGAATTGGCATTCTCCCTGAAGATGAATCGAAGATTTTTAATTCTTTTTATCGAGCAAGTAATGTCGAAACTATTCCCGGTACTGGATTGGGATTAGCAATTGTCAAAAAGGCTGTAGATTTACACGGCGGCAAGATTAGTTTTCACACTCAAGTGGGTATTGGTACAAGATTTACTGTCAGTTTACCTTGTTAGAAATGGATGCTATGGCTATGTGATACTTTAAAAGTTATTTGTTTTCTCGATAGAATATTTTGGTTTACGCGCAGCGCAACTCAACCTACTTTTACCAAAAAAATTGAACTTAGGTCCAAACAGATTATATATAAATTTATTATAACTGAAAAAGTGACTTATATAACTTCCCCAATAACAACGTAATTTCGTTAATTAAATAATAAAGATTTCTATTATAAATGAAGCTATTCTCAATAGAGGTGAGTTTTATATATTTTTGTAAATAAATTACTGAATAATTGCAATATATCTACATCTAAACACAATTTTTTTCAG
>JBCBQE010001373.1:0-535 GCA_039820385.1 Cyanobacteria bacterium J06635_10 | reverse complement strand
AGTCAAACCTTCCCAAGTGATGGAACTTGTGGATATGTTGGGATGAAACGTTTAGGTCATTTGGTACAAACGAATGTTGGGATGAAACGTTTAGGTTCTTTGGTACAAACGAATGTTGGGATGAAACGTTTAGGTTCTTTGGTACAAACGAATGTTGTGATCAAACGTTTAGGTTCTTTGGTACAAACGAATGTAGAGACGTAGCAGTGCTACGTCTCCCGACGCTATAAAGAAAACGAAACAGTGAGTGTAATTCGTAATTGATAATTGGTAATTCGTAAAATTTTGGTTTGAAAATCCGACCTTTCTCAGACATAGAACTTCACATTGAAAGAGACGTAGGATTTCACATTGAAAGAGACGTAGCAGTGCTACGTCTCTACATAGGTTCCATTATGTAGACAAAATGCAGACAAACGCCATTCATTACTTTATTGAGCAACGCCGAAAATCCCTTATGATTAATAACTTAATGTTTAATCTTAAATTGATTGATAAAAGCCATGATTGACCGCGAACAAGTACGTAAAGTAGC
>JBCBQE010001372.1:0-536 GCA_039820385.1 Cyanobacteria bacterium J06635_10 | reverse complement strand
ACTAACAATAATAGCCCCCTCCTGACTGACTCCAAGGAAATTGCCACTAAATTTACTAACAATAATAGCCCCCTCCTCGCTCGCGGGGAGGGGGTTGGGGGTGGGGTTTCCTTATCACCCCGCCAAGCATTCTTCGCCGAAGTAGAAACCTTACCCATTAAAGAAACGATCAACCGCACCTGTGCCGAAATTGTCTGTCCCTACCCACCAGGAATTCCCGTTTTAATGCCAGGAGAAGTAATTACAAGAGCAGCATTAGAATATCTACAATACATCAAAGAAATGGGTGGGTTTATCAGTAATTGTGCTGATAATAGTTTGTATACTTTAAAAGTAGTTAAGGAGTGAACAGTACCATGACAGCGAACAGTATATAACTTACAATTCTTAACTTCTAACTCCTAACTCCTAATTTCTAACTCAATAACAGACGTAGCACTGCTACGTCTGCGACAACTCCTAACTCCTCAAACTTAAATTACTTTCTCAACACAACTTTAAAAGAGTCTAAATATCCTCTAATACTTTTAGAAAGA
>JBCBQE010001371.1:0-537 GCA_039820385.1 Cyanobacteria bacterium J06635_10 | reverse complement strand
CCTCTGCTTACTGAGATGTTTCAATTTTGCAGGTTAACTCTTTACTGTTTATGAATTTAACAGATAGTATTAAAGGTTGCCCTGCAAAATTGAAACATCTCAGTAAGCAGAGGAAAAGAAAGCAAAAGCGATTTCCTTAGTAGCGGCGAGCGAAACGGAATTAGTCTAATCAAAAAAAAAAAAAAATGAATTAGCTGAATCCTGAACCAAAGAAGGTGAAAGTCCTGTAATTTATAATTTTTTTATGATTAAAGTAACATGGAACACGTGAAATTCCGTGTGAATATACAAGGACCACCTTGTAAGACTAAATACTCCTGAATGACCGATAGCGGAATAGTACCGTGAGGGAAAGGTGAAATAGAACCCCTGTAGGGGAGTGAAAAGAACATGAAACCGTATGCTAACAATCAGTGGAAGCAAAAGTGACCGCATGCCTGTTGAAGAATGAGCCGGCGACTTATAGAAAATGGCTAGGTTAATGAAAATGAAGCCATAGGGAAACCAAGTCTAAAAAATGACATAAGCCTTTTTTAG
>JBCBQE010001370.1:0-538 GCA_039820385.1 Cyanobacteria bacterium J06635_10 | reverse complement strand
GGTGAATTACCAGCAGAAACATTTACACAACAGCAACAGTTGGATGCTGCTTCTCAACCTGAAGTATCTAATTCTTTGAATGCTTCTCAATCTATTGAAGAAGTTCATGAATCGGAAATTGTAGAGTAAGTTAGGTTTGCCTACTTAAGGAATGAATTTTTATGTAGAGATGCAATGGTTTTGTGTCTCTACTAGGTTTTTTTATCCAAAAAAATGGCGTTATTGATTTGATGTATAAAATTGATTTGTATTATAAATGAAACTCTTGTAGAGACGCGATATATCGCGTCTCTACATTTATGATTGATACCTGAATTCTACAATGTAGATAAAAAAGAGCGGATAATAGCCGCTCGATTTATAGTCTTAGATTTGATTTTAACTAAGAATAAGCACAAAAAAAACCAATGCGATCGCCCTTAACAAGGTTTCTTCAATCTATAGGGATTTTTACACTCTAATAAGACAGTCACAGTCATATAACCCATGACGTTAATCACCGTATAAAATCTATCGAGCAACCAGTCTACAGAAAGTA
>JBCBQE010001369.1:0-538 GCA_039820385.1 Cyanobacteria bacterium J06635_10 | reverse complement strand
TCCCAAATAAAAACACTGCTGAAGAATTTTTGAAATATATTTGTCAGCAAATTATTAACAGATTATCTACAAAAGAATTTCCCGACACAAATAAACCGCAACCCTGGCACTTTACATTATTGTTACAGCTAATTAGCGATGAATTAGAAAAACAACAAAAACTAATTATTGCCATTGACGCTTTAGATAGGGTTGACTATAGCAATCAAACACCGGGTTCAAATTTATTTTATCTTCCCAGATATCTACCCCAAGGGATTTATTTTCTCCTCACCCGTCGTCCCTTTAAAAAAGATAAATCTGGCTTATTAATTGAAGCACCATCTCAAATACTGAATTTATCCGACTATAATCTCAAAAACTGGGATGACGAACAAGCTTTTAGACAACATTGGCAGAAAATGCAGTCTGAAGGTTTATCTAATGTTGATTTAAAGGTATTACAAAAACTTGTATCCGCACCTACATCCGGTTTTGATATAAATACAATTGTCCAAGAGTTAAGCGTAAAAAAATACGACGCAATCAAAGTTATTGA
>JBCBQE010001368.1:0-538 GCA_039820385.1 Cyanobacteria bacterium J06635_10 | reverse complement strand
ACTTGGCTGCTGTTCGTAAATTATCTGAGTTTGTTCTTGGGTTGCATCGTGCCACTGTAAAGTTAGTGAATTCATAATGCGATCGAGCAATGTAGCTTCTTACTAAGCGACTTCAACCATTGTCTGTGCGATTCCTAACACGAGCAAGTATAAGCTGTGAACAGTCAACAGTGAACAGTCAACAGTGAGCAGTGAGCAGTTAGAAATAATTTATTCTCCCCCTCTACCCCCTCTACCCCCTCTACCCCCTCTCTCCTTCATCTTGCAGAAGCTAATCGATCGGCAATACGTGTAGTTTCGGGTAAACGATATTTCGGCGTGCAACGCAATACATAGTCAATTGCTGTTTTTAAACTAATACGATGGCCACTAGAAACGTATAATGGTTTGACATTGTCACGAGTACGTAAAACTGCTCCTATTGTTTCATTATTGTGTATTAAAGGCTGCCAACTTCCTTTACTTTGAGGAACTTGTTCATATTTACCTATTAGCCAAGATTTCGCTACACCAATAGTAGGGATATCAAGAATTACAC
>JBCBQE010001367.1:0-539 GCA_039820385.1 Cyanobacteria bacterium J06635_10 | reverse complement strand
GATTAAAATGAGAAAATCCGAAAATTTTCTAATTTTATCGAATATGAATGTATTTTTAATCACTCAGTAAAAAGGGTTAAATATTAATTTAGCCATCGAAAAACCAGTTTATTGATGTAGCTTTATGACGGGCACCCTTAGAATCAAAAAATTCTTATGGGAACCCTTGACGTAGTTTTTTTCAATTACCTAGTCTTTCGGGTGTGTAGTTTAGATAAATCAGGAATCAGAAAAATAATCCGCGTAGCATCACGTACCATCTATAAGATCAAATCCATTGGCATTGAAGTAATATATTTTAAAACCCAGAGGAGAGATTGAAAGCCCAATTTTCTCAAACCTCAGCGCCCCTCTGCGCTAACCTCAGCGATCCTTTGCGTTTCAAACCTTCCCCATAAGGCGCGAATCATAATATATCTCATTATCCAAAATTGATGAACCGCATTAAATCGAGACGGACAATCTTCTTACCCATAATCGCCATACTATCAGCTTTAATAGTAGGTGCAATTCTGATTTTAATCGCTGGTGCAAATCCC
>JBCBQE010001366.1:0-541 GCA_039820385.1 Cyanobacteria bacterium J06635_10 | reverse complement strand
TAATTTACCATCACCCGCAGTGAAAATAACTAAACTGCTATCAAAATACAGCTTAGGGATTTTTTGTATAAACGGCATTCTCTCGCAAATATTTTTATCTATCGGTATAAAAATATTCAGTCAAGCTAACTTCAGTCTTACTCAAATAATTGCGATCAAAATTATCGGTTGGATAATATTACTTACAATATCATTACTGTTATCAATGCTACTAAAACGAATGGGATTAAAAAGAGTTGTTTGTTAAAATTAGTAGTTAGTTGTTGGTGGTTAGTTGTTGGTGGTTAGTAGTTAGTTGTTGGTGGTTAGTTGTTAATTGGAACGTTGTGAAACTTCCAGCGAGAGCCTAATACTCTCACAAGCCAAAATCGCCGGCTGAGGGCAAGGAGGGTGTCTTAGGATATACCCTTCGGATTCGTTATCTTGGCGGAATACTAGGAAAATATACCAAAGCTAGTCGATTTTTTAACTTAAACATATGGGTTTAATTCCCCACCGCTCAAAGGTGAAAGAATTGGGTTGGGGTTTAAATCCCCATAGA
>JBCBQE010001365.1:0-541 GCA_039820385.1 Cyanobacteria bacterium J06635_10 | reverse complement strand
CAAATTATGCAGTTTTTAGCAAGCGAAGTAAAAGCTGTATCCTTATCAAAACTTAAACAAGATATTCCTGGAGTATCTACTTCAGAATTAATTGAAGCATTAGCATCATTAAAAAGACGAGCATTGATAGAAACCTGCCATAAACGTAAAAGTCAAAATCAAAATCAAAATCAAAATGAATCCGAGACATTATACTGTGTTGAATATCTCATCAAAAAATATATCTCAAAATATAATTTAGAATTTAGAATTTAGAATTTAGAAAAAACAATCATAAGATATTTCTTTTTTGCAACAAATAAATTATTTACAATTTACCAATAAATTTTTGAAATGAAATATCACTCTTAATTCTTCATTCTTCATTCTAAATTCTAAATTCCCTAGACCTTGTCTGCTGTGATTTACTGTATTAACCCAGAATGTAAACAAAGAGAAAATCGCGATCGCATTGAAAATTGTGAAAATTGTGGAACAAATTTACTAATAAATAATCGATACCGATTATTTATTAGTAAATTTGTTCCACAATTTTCACAAT
>JBCBQE010001364.1:0-542 GCA_039820385.1 Cyanobacteria bacterium J06635_10 | reverse complement strand
AGGCTTTATAGCAATCCGCCCATCATTTGTGAACAATAATAAGACTGGCATATTCCGCTCCTAGAGTGCTGTACTCGACCATTGATTGTAAACGATAAATACCCGTCGGATAAGACAATCAGTGTATGGCACCATCCAGGGCTTGTGACTATTACCTAAGTCCTCAGTAAATCTAAAACTTTTTTCAAAATGCGATACGCGAAGCGTCGCCCTTCGGGCTATCGCTAATTCAATACTACGTATAAATAAGTAGAAAATAATTAAAAACAAGTAAAAATATATATAGGAACCTGCGGTTGCAAAAAGTGAAATCATCCAGATTGTACATCTTGTATTATCTAAAATCCATTAGACATCTGCGTCAAATTAAATTTTATCCCAGTAATCACAGGGGTTTCAAGCTAATTATCGGAGAGGTATATTGATTTTATCGCGTTGCGGAAAAGAAGTATGAATTAAATTCTATGGATAACCGAAACCCGTCTAGAGACGTTACAGTGTCAAGGGTTCCCATTAAATTTTTTTTAGAAGAAAAAAATTTT
>JBCBQE010001363.1:0-543 GCA_039820385.1 Cyanobacteria bacterium J06635_10 | reverse complement strand
AAGCCACTTTCTCTCTATCTTTTTCACCTAAATACCAATACTCCTTTTCTAGCATTATCCAGGATCGAATTTATCACCCTATTTCTTCTCTTCTCTAACCGTAATCTTATTCTATTTTCCCGTGATTATTAATAATTTCTAACCAATTAGTAAAAGTAACTGCTTTCCAACAATCGATGCCATTAGTAAATATAATTGATAGCCAATCAATTATTGAGTAAACACAATATTTAAAGCAGATAAGTAGGTTGGCATTGAAAATAGTAATTGGGATAAGGCAATAGGCAAGCCGGCAATAGGCAATAGAAATAAGGGTTTGAGGGTAGTTTACATTCTGTAATATAGCTTGGTTTATTTGTGCCGACTTACTTACAAGTAAATTATGCAACAATCAATCCACAAGGAAAAAATTTACTTCAAACATGAAAGGGATTGTATTTCTATCTGGATTAGTAAGTAGCTTAATTACCTTAGGAATTATCTTACCGGCTGATTCTCAGGTAAGTTCTGACGGGACTACAAATACTACTGTCAGACCAAGGG
>JBCBQE010001362.1:0-544 GCA_039820385.1 Cyanobacteria bacterium J06635_10 | reverse complement strand
ACAATTTTTTGTCAACAATGCTTAAGTCCCCTCAGAAGAATTATTTTTCATTAATACTAAATGGCTGTTCGCTAATTGTGGAACGGTCATTTTTTTTTGGCTATGTGAATAGGAATAAATTCCATTTTCGATTGAGTAAGTATACTGAATAAATTTCAATCAAAAATTAAATATCATTTGACCTTAATACAAATTAATATTTGACAAACAATGAATATAGCGGTTTTGAGTCCAATACAACAGGTAACTACGCCCGCTCTCCGAGCACCCCTCTCCTTAGTAAGGAGAGGGGAAAGGGGTGAGGTTCATCTGTATTCAATCCAAGTTAAACCGCTATATATACTTACTCAACTTTATTTGGTAAGTATATATCTCTATAATTTTTGCCTTTAATTGAAGTAAAAACCTATAAATCGCAATGAAATGTATTTACGGAATTAAATATTAAGTAAATATTAAAATAATATTTTAGATTTAATAAGATTAGAAAAATAGATGCGTTTATCACATTTTTAATATTATTTTAATATTTACTTAATATTTA
>JBCBQE010001361.1:0-545 GCA_039820385.1 Cyanobacteria bacterium J06635_10 | reverse complement strand
AATGTAACTTCACGGGCACCCATAAGAATTTTTTGATTCTAAAAAAATTCTTATGGGAACCCTTCACCCGAAAGATTGAAATAGCCGTAACGCACCATGATTTACTAGTGTGTTACGGCTTTAAATATAAATTACCGCAAATGAACTAGTACTCTCACAAACCCTTCATTGCGGGGTGAAGAAGCGTGAGTAGTGAGTAGTGAGTAGTAAATAGTAAAAATATTACCAGCACTCGGTACTTGGTGAACTACTAGCCTTCTTTGGGGCACAGAAGCTGCAGCCCGCTGATATGTTTTACTACCCGGAGCAATACTTTATTTATTATTTGGAAAAAAACTGTACTGATTATAGTACCTAAGCTATCTTAGAACATGGTGCTTCGCAATGGACAGCACCTTATAACAAAATCTAAAATCTAAAATTAAAATACTATGGGTGTAATAACACTACAATCTGTCAAAAAAGATTTTGGCATCAAGGAAATTCTTAAAGATGCTTCTTTTAGCTTAAATGCTGACGAGAAAGTTGGCTTAATTGGTACTAAT
>JBCBQE010001360.1:0-548 GCA_039820385.1 Cyanobacteria bacterium J06635_10 | reverse complement strand
CTTATACCCGAAAGTTATTTTATGTTTATAAAAATCCTCCCAGTCTTAAAGTGGAAGCATTTTTAGGTTATACAACTTCTTCTGAAGGACAACAAGCAGCATTAATTGGTAATTAATTAAATCAGAAGGAATACTATAGAAATCCGACTTGATTCATGTTCGCGCAGCGTGGCGAAGCCATAATTATTCGTTGAGGTAGGGAATAGGTAATAAAAGCTGTTATGAGATTTTTGAAAAATCACATTTTTACCTCATTCCTATTAAACGAAGGAAGAAGGAAGAAGGAAGAAATTTGGAATTGGGATGGGGATTTAAACCCAGCCCAATTCTTTCACCGTATGACGGGAACCCTTAAAAGTTTTTTCTTCTAAAAAACTTTTAAGGGAACCCTATGATGGTGGGGAATTAAACCCATATGTTTAAGTTAATAATTAGTTGCCTATGTGAAAGAAACTCGATTTTTTAGAAAAATCGGGTTTCTCAACACGTCAAATTATTATGACTTATATAGAATTGCGATTTGAAGAGAAATTTATTAATTAGCTGGT
>JBCBQE010001359.1:0-526 GCA_039820385.1 Cyanobacteria bacterium J06635_10 | reverse complement strand
TAGGAATTATTTTGACCTTCTAGCTTTATGATTAGTTTTTGAACTATAGGATTACTATTTGATTTTTGTTAGCGGAGCGTGTCCGGAGGACATAATATACGTAGGGTGTGTTGTCGCGGAGCGCAACGCACCATTATATAAAGGTTTCGGTGCGTTAGACTAGCGTCGTAACGCACCCTACAAATACCTAATTTTTCATGTCCTATCGGACACGCTGCGCTAACAATATTCAAATCGGATTCCTATAGTTTTATTTATAATTCAGCTTATAACTGAGATAGATGATTCTACAAAAACCATTAGATTAAATTTTTGTCAAAACCTAAATTTAGGGAGACGTAGCACTGCTACGTCTCTACATAATTAATGGATTAGAGATTATATCTTTTCACAAAAATAATCTTAATCCAATACGAAACATTTCTCCCTCCTCTAAATTCTAATTAAATAACACCATAAAAAAATCTCTACAATGCCTCAAATATCCCGCAGAAAATTATTAAAACAAGGTACAACCGCTATAATC
>JBCBQE010001358.1:0-549 GCA_039820385.1 Cyanobacteria bacterium J06635_10 | reverse complement strand
ACAACCGCTGATAGTATCAAATTTGGGGATAATATCGAATTTAGTGCTATAAACCCAGAAAATACACCTTTATTAACAGTAAACGTTCCCTTGGGGTTGCAATATGGGACGAATCCCGGAAAAATAGAGATAAAAGGTAAAGGTGAGCTAGAAAGAACCACGCCAGAAGTATTTGAATCAACATCTGGTTTACAAGTACCAGCTTCTAAAACATTAGCAATACTCGGTGGTGATGTTTATCTCGTAGGTGCAACCTTAAAAGCTAGTGGCGGAAGAATTGAATTAGGTAGTGTTAGAGAAGAAGGGTTAGTTAGCATTACGCCACTTGAAATTGGTTTTGCTTTTGGTTTTGAAGAATTAGAAAACTTTGGTGAAATTCGACTATCTCAAAATACAGCAGTTGATGCTACTGGGAATGGTGCGGGTGATGTGCGCTTCTCGGGTAAAAATGTCACCATTACAGATAATTCCGTCATTACTTCGACTCAAACAGGTACAGAAAAAGGTGCGGGGATATTAATTAATGCCACTGACTCCGTTAACTTGAAT
>JBCBQE010001357.1:0-549 GCA_039820385.1 Cyanobacteria bacterium J06635_10 | reverse complement strand
GCCATTGGGGGCCTGTACCCAGACGTAGGGGGCATTGACGCCGCCATATACTTTCATTCCTGCCGTGGTGAGGTGCTCACGGATGATTTTGGCATTCTCTAAGTAAAAATCAATCAGGGCTTTGGTTTGGGCCTGGCCGTCGGCGGAGTAGACGGCTTCTGCGCCACGCTGGATGAGGTAAGAAACCCCGTTAAATTTAGTAGATTGGCGACGATTCCAAAGCTTCCAGATCTCTACATCAGCGCCGTCAGCAGCTTTGCCCATCAGGGTCTTGGGCACGACGGTGAGGGCACAGCTGCTGACGGCGCTGATGTAGAGATCTGGAAGCTTTGGAATCGTCGCCAATCTACTAAATTTAACGGGGTTTCTTACCTCATCCAGCGTGGCGCAGAAGCCGTCTACTCCGCCGACGGAATGGCCCAAACCAAAGCCCTGATCGACTTTTACTTAGAGAATGCCAAAATCATCCGTGAGCACCTCACCACGGCAGGAATGAAAGTATATGGCGGCGTCAATGCCCCCTACGTCTGGGTACAGGCCCCCAATGGC
>JBCBQE010001356.1:0-551 GCA_039820385.1 Cyanobacteria bacterium J06635_10 | reverse complement strand
ACCACTTATTAATCCAGATAGAAAAGCAATCCTTTTCATGTTCTCGAAATATTTTTATTAACATAGCTGGATTTATGATTCCCTAATTTCTTCTGAGATTAAAATGTATATAAAAAAAACAGTAATACTACGTATTTGTTTGACTACAATCAGCAATTTGTTTATTTATCAAAGGAGTATTTTCAAGAGCCACAAGTTCAATTTCTCCGTTTTCATTGCGTATAAAACCAGTAGCTTCTACAATGGCTGGTTGATTCGATCTCTGTGTAATTTCCGCAGTACGATTGCTTCGATCGCGAAATGCTGATAAATTGCGAAGATCCGACCAAGTGGAGTTTAAATTCAATGACTGATTGGGATTATAGGGTATTCCACCTCTTCCGGTAGCGACAAAAGTACTGTCATTATTACTAGAACATCCTGCTGCAATTTGTTGTGATGGATCTGTTAGTTCTGTCGGTAATGAGACTATTCCAGAACTGGGGTCAATTCCGACATTATTGATTTCTACCGTACCGTTAACGCCAAATTCAGAACTCGCGGTAATGTCA
>JBCBQE010001355.1:0-553 GCA_039820385.1 Cyanobacteria bacterium J06635_10 | reverse complement strand
AACCGCAAGATGTCGCGGATGCAATTTGGGATGCAGTCAAATATCAAAAAGATGAAATCGTAGTCGGTTCGGGTTCGATTATGTCAGCAGCTTATAAATTCTTCCCCGGTTTAGTACAGTTAGCGATGCAGACATCTAGACAATGAACAATGAACAATGAACAGTAAATAGTCGTTTTGGCGTTGCTGCAATTTTACTATGTTAGCGAAGCTAACCGCGCTTGTCATATTGCATTTATATACATTTTGTCAAAAACATGAAACTTCTGTAGAGACGTAACAGTGTTACGTCTGGTGCAATGTGAAATCATAATTTCATATCACGATTCAGCAACGCCATCGTTTTAATTTCTAAGCGGTAGTGAGAGCATCTTGCGAATATTGTAGCCAGAGAGCAAGATGCTTCCCAAAATATATTTTTATTTGAAATTATTATATACCCAGTCTTCTTAAGAAGACTTTCGCTATGAGTCGGGGAATTGCATTCTCCGGTGGATTAGGGTGGATTCAGTGAGTATATATAACTATTCGCTGTTAAGCAAATTACTGTCTTT
>JBCBQE010001354.1:0-554 GCA_039820385.1 Cyanobacteria bacterium J06635_10 | reverse complement strand
TAGAAACGCGGTTTAATTGGGCTAAAATCGCCACCCAAACCGAACAAGTTTATCAGCAGGTTGTTAAGGAGAGAGAGCAGGTTAGTTGGTAAATACAATGAACAATGAACAATGAACAATTATCAATTATCAATTAACAATGAACAATTCATGAAAATCTATAAACTGTGTGAGCAAGAATGATTGAGAGTTAATGTTTGAAATGAATTATAGGTGATGTTACTTGAATGTAGTAATTGCATCAAAGTTTTCTAGTAGCTAAAAACCGATCCGATCTTGAGGGTAAAGGTTTGATTCCGGAGTCTTTAATATATTGCACTCAACCAAAAACCGTTATGAATCTTTACCCTGATTTAAAATAGTTGATAATTGTTCATTGTTCATTGTTCCTTGATAATTGTTCATTGATAATTGATAATTGTTCATTGATAATTGTTCATTGATATTATGTCAGATGCAAAAAATGTTCTTGGAGAACAACTTCAGGTTTGCTGCACTTCTCCAATGACAGGATATTACCGGAATGGGGTATGCGATACTGGTGCTGGAGATTT
>JBCBQE010001353.1:0-557 GCA_039820385.1 Cyanobacteria bacterium J06635_10 | reverse complement strand
GTTGCGCTAACGCTTCACCCAACCTACGGAGCGACTTTTTTACCCTGCAAAATTAATGTGGTGGAATAATAGTGGTTTGTAGTTGCGCTTACTCTGCGAGAAAGCTCCGCTCATAGCGCCAAATATGCAGCATAAGAAAGAAAGGTATTACAACTGAAAACTTTTTACCCATCAAAACTAACGGGAGAGGCTAGTAGTGGTTGACCACATTAATTTTGATGGGTAAAATCAATTTGATTGAAAATCGAACAATCCTCTAAACCCTCTTTCCTCCGCGTACTCTGCGCTCTCTGCGGTTTTTTTTATAAACCCTGACAACCCCTCAAAATTAATGTGGTGAAGTACTAGTACTAGACCACATAAGTTATGAGGGGTTTGTGTAAATCTTCAAAATACTCATCTCCCCCTGCTCCCTCCGCTTCCCCTGCTCCCCCTGCTTGTCCTAACCCATCATATTTATTGTGGTCGAATATTAGTGGTCTATTCTACAAGTTTTGATGAGTTCTTTTTCTTCCTAACGTCGGGAGACGTAGCATTGCTACGTCTCTACAACCCGT
>JBCBQE010001352.1:0-558 GCA_039820385.1 Cyanobacteria bacterium J06635_10 | reverse complement strand
GGAAAATTACAGTTTTTTAAAATTGATCGTTTTGAGATTTTTCAAATAAATATTTATCCAAACATCAAAATATTTTTTATTTTGTTGAAAGATATTTTCAATTTTACTTAGGACTTACGCAACCGGCACATTTTCCTCGTAGGGGAGGCAAAAAGTGGTGAAGCAGCGCGGTCTTAGGGGTTTCCCCAATGAGCGACTGCTGTTCACGAAGTGTGCGCGAAGCGCATACCCGAAGGGTGTAGATTTACGAACCACTTTATTGCCGTTGCACGTGACACTTTGCTTGATGTTAAACGAAATAAAGTGGTTCGTAAATCTACACCCTTCGGGTATGCGCTTCGCGCACACTTCGTGAACAGCAGTCGCTCATTGGGGAAACCCCTAAGACCGCGCTGCTTCACCACTTTTTGCCTCCCCTACGAGGAAAATGTGCCGGTTGCGTAAGTCCTAAGTAAAATTGAAAATATCTTTCAACAAAATAAAAAATATTTTGATGTTTGGATAAATATTTATTTGAAAAATCTCAAAACGATCAATTTTAAAAAACTGTAATTTTCC
>JBCBQE010001351.1:0-558 GCA_039820385.1 Cyanobacteria bacterium J06635_10 | reverse complement strand
CCCTTATTCCTATTGCATGACAGCCGGCTTGCCGGCTTGCCTTATCCCAATTACTATTTTCAATGCCAACCTACTTAGCTGTAATTAATATTACTATCAAGATAGTTTCGATTATTATTCCATTTAAATAAAATGACGGCTTTTAGCCATTCAGTTTACTCTGGATGGATGTAGGTACTTGTTGTTAGTATTTATAGCTTTGCTGACTTATTAAAATATGTTGAGCAATCTAAGTTAAAAAAAAAGTTTTATAATAAGAGTTTAAAAATCAACGGGAAAGATTTACCACAAGAATTGATAAATACGATCGCGAATCAAATATATGTATAGTACTTACGCAACTTGACATTTTTCTTGTAGGGGAGGCAAAAAGGGGTGTAGATTATCTTCCCCCTTTATTGCCGTTGCTTGTACACTGACTAATTGTTAACGTATTAATCAGGCGGCGTTGCTGAATCGCAATATGAAATTATGATTTCATATTGTGGGAGACGTAACACTGTTACGTCGAGACATCGGTTTTATGTTTTTTACAAAATTTACGTAAATATAATTCAT
>JBCBQE010001350.1:0-562 GCA_039820385.1 Cyanobacteria bacterium J06635_10 | reverse complement strand
TATTCTTTTTTGGTTTCCTCAAGAAAGCATTTGTCCGATAACGCTTTACGAACTAGGCAGTTGGTCAATGACAGATAAACCTTTATTTATAGGAATCCATCCCAATTATCCCAGAAGACGAGATGTAGAAATTCAAACTGGTTTTGTACGTCCTGAGATTAATATTGTCTACTCTTTGGAAGATTTAGCTGAACAAATTTTACAAGAGTTAGCCGATAAATAAGCTATATTTATCAGCACTTACGCAAGGTCGATTTGTGATTGCGACCGAAACTTCCTTTCGGGAAGCATAAGCCCTTCGGACACCCTGAGCGCAGAGCGCACGCTACGCGCTCAGGGTGTCCGTACCGAAGCTTTAGGACATATACGTCGCCTCTCGTGAATAATGACGCAGTTACGTTACTTTTGCGTAAGTCCGATTTAGATTAATTTCCAAGTAAATATTTATAGAACAGGAACTTAGCGAAAAAGTAAAATTTGCTGAAAATTAGAATTTAAAAGTATTTAAAATAACCTTAATTTAAAGTTTACTTAATTAAAATACAGTAGTGTGAGTTAATTT
>JBCBQE010001349.1:0-562 GCA_039820385.1 Cyanobacteria bacterium J06635_10 | reverse complement strand
ATTTCTGGCTTAAGAGTACGGTAGTTAATAGTCTCCGGTTTGGTTACTTCACCCACTACCTGAGAATTTGGTAAAGTTCTTTCTCCCCACTGGCGGATACGTTCGGGTGAAGCCAAACCAATTTTGACGTAATCAAACTGATTATTTTGAGAATTTCTCATATTATCTAGTTATTTGTTAGTTGATAATTGATAGTTGGTAGTTGTTAGTTTTTAGTTGATAGTTGTTAGTTGTTTGTTAACCATGTTCTAACCAACCATTAACTCTCCGAGTATCTCCCTGGGGAAGACGCTGCGCCGTCTGGCAACAGCGAGTGGGGGGAGACCCCCCGCTGGCGCTGCTTCACCACTAACCACTAGCCACTAAGCGCCTTTCTACTCTTCTTCTATCGACTCGCGAGTCAGGGATTCGTAAGTGGGACGAGGTGGTGTACGACGGGAGTTTTGGTCTGCCATTAGGTCAACTTCTACATCTAAGGAACTACCATCATTTTGAGTTTCTACTTTGTGGACGGCGAAATCGAGTCCTAAAGATTGCAATTCTCGCATCAATACTTTGAATG
>JBCBQE010001348.1:0-564 GCA_039820385.1 Cyanobacteria bacterium J06635_10 | reverse complement strand
AAGACAAAATAATGTTGGAGTATCTCCTATTGCCTCAGTTTTTCTTATAGGCAGATTTTTGAGTTTTATTTTTAGGACTTACGCAACTGGCCGCCTTTTCTTGTAGGGTGCTCGTACACTCACTAATTTATAACGCAATAATAATGTTTTCGTGTCACGCACCAACCAGGCTTTTCAATAAATATGCCAAGTTGGCAAATATTATTCTCTTTTATAAATTAAATTATAAATAGCAACAATAAAGTTAATTTACGGGTACCCATGAGAATTTTTTTCTCCTAAAAAAATTCTCATGGGAGCCCTTGACCAAAAATTGTTTTGAGGTGAAAAACAATGATTAATATTTAACGTAAAAATGATTAATTTGATTAAGCAGGCAATCAAATATTGGGGCATATAACTTATTTGCTAATATATCTCTCTAGTTTCTCGTTGCTAATGGTGGTTCATTTTTCAAGGAAATTAAAGTGAGTAAATTAGAACGGCAATTTTTTCCAATCTAATTTAATTAGGCTTCTCCCTCTCTGTAAAAAGCCTTGAGCTATTACAAAAATTTCTTCAACT
>JBCBQE010001347.1:0-564 GCA_039820385.1 Cyanobacteria bacterium J06635_10 | reverse complement strand
CGAGTGCTAATTTACCAAATTTTACTCCTATATCTATATTTTTCAACACATTGCAAGCAATGATGGCATAACTAGCATAAGCCAAGGCTGAAGCTTCGGTGTTTCCATATTGAATCGATAGCTTGAGTGACAAGCAAACCAGTAATGGAAGTAAGGGACTTCCACTGATGTAAGAAGCTGCCATAATACTATTAGCAATTTGGACAATCGCGATTTTTTCTACATCCGTCATGATTGGCAGGTTAACTAAGTCTTCTATCTCCCTATCCCCAATCATGGAGCCAATTTCTGCAATGCTGTTTTGTATATCTTCTGGTGTGGGTATTTCGGGGAAAGTCACGCCAAATTGTTGTAAAAGTTGTAGAGCAACGGTTATAGCTTCGGTTAGTTTATTTTGGGACATATTTGAACTGATTCTAATTCGATAAACATTAACCAGTTCGATTAAAGAGCGTGCATTTATGATAACTGCATCAACAAACTGTTCCATCTCCTCAAAGTTACCGCAAAGTGAAGCCAATTCTGCTGCTAAATCATGGAAAGCTAAACTGATTTCGTATTCCC
>JBCBQE010001346.1:0-565 GCA_039820385.1 Cyanobacteria bacterium J06635_10 | reverse complement strand
GAGTATCATCCCCTAAATCACCGAAAATTCGATCGTTTTCTGAAGTTCCAACTAGATTGTCATTCCCAGGAGTACCGTTAATTATCATGATTTTAAATTTTAGATTAAGTTACCAATAATACTCCAAGTCAACCTCGCCAATTACAAAAAAACCGGATATTTTTTTCACAAAAATCCATCGGTAGATTTTAGATTCACGATTTACCCGAAATTAATGTAGAGACGTAGCACTGCTACGTCTCCTCCTTCCAATTTAGATCAAACAATATCAATATCCAAGATTGGATTAAAATCTGAACCTGGTTGTAGAGACACGAGTACTGATATAAATATTGAAGAAATATTTTCCCCTGTTTCAATCTGCGTAAACCGCAGTTCATTAGTACTGCTATCAAAAATGAATCCATCATATTCATTTAACTCAATACCAAATCCACTAGCAGATATCTGAATTTTATCTCCTTCTAGCGAATTAAAATCTGTAATACTATCAATTCCATCAAAGGGGGAATCTAAAACAAATATATCAGCACCAGCACCACCTGTAAGGGTGTCGTCACCAACA
>JBCBQE010001345.1:0-566 GCA_039820385.1 Cyanobacteria bacterium J06635_10 | reverse complement strand
ACAGGGAAATAATAGAGGTATGTGCCTGCGATATGGAGTATGTGGAAGTCTCTCTACGGGGTTATTGGCTATCAGTTAGTACCCAGACTATGAGTGGTGGGTTTGTTACGACTATGAATCATGGCACTGAGTGCTTCTTGCACAAACTCTGGTTAGAAGCCCGCAAAAGCGCCTCCGTTTTCATAGAGTAAACGCTTGAATTTTATGAATAATTGGGCAATCCAGATCAAAAGGCTTACTTGCATCTGATCTGGTTTGTCTTGTTATTTAATCTTAATTATCGAACGGCCAAGGATGCCCACCCCACAATATTTGAACAATGTTCTGATATTTAATTTTTTGCTTTTCTTAACTGTGAAGTGCTGTATTGTCAGATTTTTTTCGTTGTTTATTTTGCTCGCAATTTAGAAAATCAGTTTTTTTTAATAAAACCCCTTGACAGATATTGTAGTACTATGTAGTATATTTGTAATAGAGCGCAATACAGAAAATATTGCGAACCTTCCGGAGGCGGTCGGAACAAAGAAACTGAGCGAATATACAACATATTTCTGTAAGCAATATTT
>JBCBQE010001344.1:0-567 GCA_039820385.1 Cyanobacteria bacterium J06635_10 | reverse complement strand
GGAAAATTTGCACACCTTTTGGTTTACCCGTGGAACCAGAAGTATAGATAATATAAGCTAAATTTTCTAAAGTCGTTTGAGATGGTAAATTTTCACAAGATTGTTTTTCAATTGATTCGCAATCATTATCGAGATTAATAACCTCACCCCGATAAAGCTGTGCTTTATCGCCCCTCTCCTTGTCAAGGAGAGGGGTTGTAGATTCTTTTCCTTTCTCCTTATCAAGGGTAGGGGTTGTAGATTCTTCTCCTGTTCCCCTCTCCTTAATAAGGAGAGGGGTTAGGGGTGAGGTTTTTGAATCCGTAATTAAAAAACCCACCCCCGAATCTTCAACCCCTACCCTTGATAAGGAGAAAGGAAAAGAATCTACAACCCCTCTCCTTGACAAGGAGAGGGGCGATAAAGCACAGCTTTATCGGGGTGAGGTTATTAATCTCGATAATGATTGCGAATCAATTGAAAAACAATCTTGTGAAAATTTACCATCTCAAACGACTTTAGAAAATTTAGCTTATATTATCTATACTTCTGGTTCCACGGGTAAACCAAAAGGTGTGCAAATTTTCC
>JBCBQE010001343.1:0-568 GCA_039820385.1 Cyanobacteria bacterium J06635_10 | reverse complement strand
CCATTGCTGGAACCAATTTTGATAAGGATAACGTCCGCAAGCTACTAAATCTTTTACCGTTAAACCTTCAGGAGCTACAGGTGATTGAGAAAGAATTCCTAACTTTTTGGCTACTGCTTTTGTAGATAATTTAAATAAGTCGCTAGAATCTAAATAAATAGTTCCGTGAAAGGGTTTTAATAATCTAGCTAAACCCCGCAATAATGTAGATTTACCGCAGCCATTTGCACCAACCAAAGCGGTAATTTTTCCTTGAGGTATGCTTAAATCAATATTTTTAATTATTTTAGTATTGTCGTAACCTAATGTGAGATTTTTAGTTGATAATTTCATATATTGCTAATGGGTTATTGGGCATGGGGCATTGGGCATTGGGAATAGTTAGGAGTGAGGAGTTAGGAGTTAGAATTTAATAACTTTCTACCCCTTCTACCCCCTCTTCCCCCTCTCCCCCCTTCCCCCTCTCACTTCCGCCGAGTTCTAATTAACAAATAAACAAAATAAGGGGCACCAATGACGGCGGTGATAATTCCACAAGGAAGTTCTATGGGAGCAAATAAAATTCTTC
>JBCBQE010001342.1:0-568 GCA_039820385.1 Cyanobacteria bacterium J06635_10 | reverse complement strand
ACTTTGCCAAATTTTATTTAGTTCGGCTTCAATTTCGGTGAGCGAAACATCTTTGGGAGCCTGAAGTGAAAAAATAGTCGATGCTTGGGAAGTCATAACAAATTCTAATTTTTGAGTTGTAAATAAGTTAGTGAATAGTGGATAGTGGTTAGTGGTTAGTGGCTAGTGGCTAGTGGTTAGTGGATAGTTGATAGTGGATAGTAGTATTAATAAACAACAACCAAAAAACAACAACGTTCCAACGTTCCAACCAACAACGTTCCAACCAACAACTAACAACTAACAACCAACAACTCTCTAAAGTCTGCGCCAACGGCGGCCATCTCGGTTAATCAATAGTTCTGCTTCTACAGGTTCCCACGTACCTGCTTCGTATCCAGGAACTGTTGCTGGATCTGCGGGTGCATCCCATGCGCTTAAAATTGGTGTTACTACCTGCCAAGCAGCTTCTACTTCGTCTCCTCTGGTAAACAAAGTTTGGTCGCCCATCATACAATCAAGAAATAGGCGATCGTAAGCGTCGGATTTTGCTTGCAAACCGAATGAACCGTAAGTAAAGTCCATATCA
>JBCBQE010001341.1:0-571 GCA_039820385.1 Cyanobacteria bacterium J06635_10 | reverse complement strand
GCTAGAGCATAAAGGACATCAACTGCCATATCAAAGTTAAGAAGTCTTGAGATCAAGCTAATTAAACGGCGTTGTCTACCTCCGTATGAATTTAGATTTTGAGATTGAGATATAACGTCTCTACAGGGCTTTCAGCTATCGCAAAAATCAATTTCATACTTCTTTTCTGCAACGCCAATTAAACTTGTTCAAATGACACAATCTTTCAAAACTAATTGATTCCCAAAAGAGTAAAAAACTATGACTTACACAGAAAAACATCCCTATCAACACGACTGTGAATGTGAATTTACTTTTCCGATTAAATTAAATATTCCCGTCACTATCAATCCCACTGTTTACATCAATCCAGTACCTATTACTAAGGAGAGATTACCTGTTGTGATTGAGCCAGAGCTCTTGTTAGAACCAGGAGTGAAATCTAAAGCACCCGAGTGCTATCTTCAAAATGGCTATGAAAAGAATCCACAAAGTCACAATATAATGCAATCAGCAGAAATTAAATAGTAATACCAATTCTGTATGAGGCTGCGCTAAATCGCTCTCAGCCTAAAAGGCGTATCGCTAGACT
>JBCBQE010001340.1:0-571 GCA_039820385.1 Cyanobacteria bacterium J06635_10 | reverse complement strand
GAAGAGGTAGTTGATAGTTGATCGGCGCAATCTATACAATGAGCTTATGTATAAATACTTGACTACATGCATGATATGAAAGTTGGAACCGATGTCTCGCTAGGTACAACCAGCAGCGCACGTAAGTACACTAGATGAATTTCTCCCATAGCGTACTGCTTGCTAAAGCGGTTTGAACAAACGTATTAGTGTGTTTCGATTTCGGTATGATATCAAGTCCGACTAATTACTTACTATATAGTCCAAAGGTGAAAGAAGGTGGTTATTACCCATTACCAGCCCCACGGGTATGATAAGTGTTTAACCGGACATGACCGAAAATTATAGGGTGCAAGCCCCTAAATTTTATTTATGGGGTTAGCCCGTTGGGGATTTTAATCCCCGTGGTTTTGTGGTATTGTATATATGATACCAATTATGTAAGTATCAAACGTGTTTGTTTACGAATTTAAGGTTAAACCGAAACCACAACAAATATCAGCCATCTCTGAGGCAATCCGAACATATCAATTTGTTCGTAATAAAGTGCTTCGTTATTGGATGGATAACCGTGGTGTCGGTAAAACCGAAA
>JBCBQE010001339.1:0-572 GCA_039820385.1 Cyanobacteria bacterium J06635_10 | reverse complement strand
ATGGATTAATTAAGATGCTGTGATTTAAAATGCAGATTAATTAATCCATAACCCACAACTGCAAAAAAATTAGCTACAATCGCATACAAGTTCGCAAAAGTTTGTTATAAATAAACTTGACTTTTGCGGGTAATTCTGTTATAAGGGTGATTTTGTAAACAGAATTGCATAAGTTCAGATTTCATACTTCTACCAAATAGTGAATAAACTTACCGACGTACTCCTAAAAAAATGGGCAGGCTTTAAAACAAATTAACTCGTGGTGTGTCCGGCATCTCTCTATAATAAGCCTGCCCATTTTTTTTATAGAGGAATTGTGACCCGAATCGAGGTGCCAAAGGGCTCCCATGAGAATTTTTTTCTCCTAAAAAAATTCTCATGGGTACCCGTCAAATGTTATTTTTCTCTCGATGAAGGGAATTATAAGTATAGGTTTATTCAGTTGTCTTTTGGAGTAAATAGAAATGTTGAAGAATACTCGGCTAGAGGCTAATTTGACGACAAAAGTGTTCCCACGGCTTGCCTCCGTTGTTTTAGCAACAGCAGCAATATTGGGTGGTACAGAATTCATC
>JBCBQE010001338.1:0-572 GCA_039820385.1 Cyanobacteria bacterium J06635_10 | reverse complement strand
CAAATATTTTTTGTTTTTAAGATGGTGGAGACTTTATATATTAAAAAAAAAAAATAAAAAAATTTTTATAACTAAACAATTTTCTAAAAAAAGTATTAACAAAATTAAATATTTAATTAAAAAAATCAATTTTTCTTCTAAAAAAATTTTGATTTAAAAATATTTTAACTCAATTTTGGTTGAAGAGATAGTCCATTATGTATTAAGTTTATATTTAAGATTAAATTAATACTATTTTGCATCATATTGCAGCTGGAATTTTAGGCATTTTAGCTGGATTATTTCATTTATGTGTCCGTCCACCACAACGTTTATATAATGCTTTACGTATGGGTAATATTGAAACAGTACTTTCAAGTTCAATTGCTGCTGTGTTTTGGGCAGCTTTTGTTGTTGCGGGAACAATGTGGTATGGATCAGCAACAACACCAATTGAATTATTTGGGCCAACTCGTTATCAATGGGATTTAGGTTTTTTTCAACAAGAAATTGATAAACGTGTCCAAATAAGTCTTTCAGAAGGAAAATCATTATCTGAAGCGTGGGCACAAATTCCAGAAAAATTAGCTTTT
>JBCBQE010001337.1:0-576 GCA_039820385.1 Cyanobacteria bacterium J06635_10 | reverse complement strand
CTCAACAGCGCCAGCATAGTCTTTCCGCTTCGCCTTTTCTAACCCCTTATCGAAAAATTCTTGTTCCATCACACTACCCGTTAACTCAATTCATAATTATAGATACTTATCCTAACCGACGAATTCGGTTGGGGGGAGTTAAAAGTTAGGAGTTAGGAATTGTAGAGACGTAGCACTGCTACGTCTCTCATTGAGTTAGGAGTTAGGAGTAATGAATTACAAATTCAAAATTCTATTCATTAATCTTAATTGATAACTGCTCACTGTTCATTGTTCACTGCTCACTGCTCACTGTTCACTGTTCACTGTAAACTGTTGATATGACTGATTTCATCTACCGCTACCCAACTTTATATCCAGGTATTTTACTGAAACGCTACAAGCGATTTTTTGCAGACGTACAACTTGATTCTGGGGAAATTGTAACAGCACATTGTCCGAATACTGGTCCGATGAAAGGGGTTTATATTCCCGGAAATCCAGTACAATTATCAAAAACAGATAATCCCAAACGCAAATTAGCTTACACTTGGGAAATGATTCAGTTACATGATAACGACGAACCAACTTGGGTAG
>JBCBQE010001336.1:0-576 GCA_039820385.1 Cyanobacteria bacterium J06635_10 | reverse complement strand
ATGTATTGATGAAATATTTATAGGTTAATTGTTATAATTATTCAGTGAAAATACTAACAAAATAAACCCCACAAAATATTGCAGGGCATAAAAATAGGATATTGATTGGGTAATAGGTTTGATATAGATGAATCAAAAACTTTAATTTACTGTATATTTTTTTGCTTTCTTATTTGATAGTTTTGGCAAGCAAAAATATAAAAATATTACAAATTTATCATGGAATTGGTATATCTATAGTTTAGTTTTTTAGGCACTGGGTACGTCTGTGCGCACCTGGCAGTTGTGACAGTTGCGTAAGTCTTGCTGGGTAAGATAGAAAGAGAAGAAGTTAAGAGTTAAGAATTGGTAGCTGTTCATTAGATAGTTTACAGGAATGGCCACAACTGGCATATGTTCTTGTAGGGGAGGCTTTTAGGCGGTGTAGATTAACTTCGGGCATCCCAAGCCGTTGCTTGTACACTGACTAATTGTTAACGCAATAATAAGACTGCGGAGTGTACGGCACCAACCAGGGTTTTGTGACAATTGGTGCCATTCCTATTGTTCATTGTTCATTGTTCATTGTTCATTGTT
>JBCBQE010001335.1:0-579 GCA_039820385.1 Cyanobacteria bacterium J06635_10 | reverse complement strand
GAGCTGATCGAAGGAGTTGTCTTCTCTTATCTACTATTTCCTACTTCAAGAACACCTTACCGCTCTAATCCCTTACCGAACCTCCTTTTCTAAAGATCCATTTACTGAGAAAGTAAAAAATAGCTTTTAGGAAACTGTATCGAAGATGACAAAAACTGTGTGGGTATTTCCGGGGCAAGGCTCACAGACGATTGGGATGGGTGCGGATCTCGCCGACCATGATCTGGCAAAAGGTCGCTTTGCTGAGGCTGACGAAGTTTTAGGGTGGTCCATCTTAGACGTTTGCCAGGGGGAGACTGAGCTGCTATCGCAGACCCTTTATACTCAACCCTGTCTTTACGTCATCGAGTGCATTTTGAGCGATTTACTTAAGGCCCAAGGCCATCAGTTCGGCTCGGCGTTTGACGAGCTTAAGCCCAGCCGCAAAGTCAAAGACCCCTGCTGCATATAGGGCGGAATATTCTCCTAGACTATGGCCTGCCACCAGGGCAGGCTGATGGCCCAGGGCCTTGAGCAAATCGCTCAAAATGCACTCAATGACGTAGAGACAGGGTTGGGTGTAAAGGGTCTGCGACAGCA
>JBCBQE010001334.1:0-579 GCA_039820385.1 Cyanobacteria bacterium J06635_10 | reverse complement strand
CTCTAACTAAGTTCATTCGTGCCAAAGCTTCACCTAAGCAAGCATTATAAAGTTGTCTTGCAGCTTGAAACCGAGCTAGCAATTCTCGTTCTTGCTTGCTATCTACTTTTAGCGGTAGTTCTGTCATGAATGAAGGAGTTTTACTGCGAGCCATTGACCGACCTCTTTAATAGCTGTTATAAATACTATAGCCATTCGTCGGCGAAGCGTCAAATACTATTTATGAGAAATTCTAAAGGACATTTTGAAAAAGGGCACCAAGAAGGGTTTAGAAGTGATAGAGCTATACCTTTAAAAAGTAAACTCACTATTAGGCTTGAAGAACAGGATCTAATAGCATTGAAAAGTATTCCTAATTGGCGAGAGGTTGTCAGAGAAAATATTAAGTTAATAATTAAGTCTCACGGCACCGAAGGGCACCCCGGAGAGCTAACCCACGATTAAAAACCGTGGGCTTGCGCTCTCCTGGATATCTGGTCAAACCCAAAGCCTCACTTGGGCAAAGTATATTGAATTCTTCTTAAAGATAAAGGCACAATATCTGTTTAAATATCTTTTTTTAGTAAAAACTCCAGAAAA
>JBCBQE010001333.1:0-584 GCA_039820385.1 Cyanobacteria bacterium J06635_10 | reverse complement strand
CCAACCATCTGGTACTTCGTAGGAGCCTACACAGCGGTCTAAAATCAACTGTTGTGCCACTCCCTGCATTGCTGGAGGAGCCATATTTAACTCATCAAGGAACAATATACCTTTACCTTTGCGTGGCAGAAATTCCGGCGGAAACCATTTAGAAATACCACCTTCAGCGACCGGCAAACCTCGCAGGTCAGTAGGTGCTAATTGAGACAATCTAACATCTACGAATTGAATATCACTTTCTCGTGCTAACTGACCAACAATACTAGATTTACCAATACCAGGAGGTCCCCAAATCATCGTACTGATTTGAATATTATTACGGATAAGCTGGTCTAAAAATACTTTAAGTTCGCTAGGAGTCATAGGATTTTAGATAGTGGTTAGTAGTTAGTGGTTAGTAGTTAGTAGTTAGTGGTTGGGAGTTAGGAATGAGGAGTTAGGAGTGAAGAGTTAGGAGTTAGTAATGTTGAATTATTTTCTCCCCATCCCCCCATCTCCCCATCTCCCCTATCTCCCCCCACGCCAATAAAATTCCAGCGGTGGGGAGAGCGGCGTGTGGGGGAAGGGTGGGGTGGGCCGGGGGG
>JBCBQE010001332.1:0-587 GCA_039820385.1 Cyanobacteria bacterium J06635_10 | reverse complement strand
CCCAAGTTTAAATAATGTAGAGACGTAGCATTGCTACGTCTCCAAAGTTGAGATAATCCAATTTGTATCTATGAGATATAAAGAAACACTGTTTTTTGAAAAAATCAGATTTCTTATTTGCGGTGTTATACCATTTCTTTATAAAGATGCGCCGCAATTGTGCCCGTGTAGACGGGCTTTGTTTTGATAGCCGAGGCAGTGCGTTGGGCGGGAACGCAGCGGCAGCGCGGCGTGCACGGAGGAACACGCACGCCCTGTAGCGACTGCCGCCCAGCCTCTCGACGGCTGCGGGTTATTTAGCGCAGCCTCATACAGAATTGGTATTACCACGCACCAGTCAATTAAAATGGTGCGTTACGCTTTGCCAACAGTAGGCAAAGGAGGCATTTCCTATTTCCCATCGAAGGTATAGTAAACAGTTTTTCCGTCATCTGGAACAAAATGACATTTTTTGGAAGAATTCCAAAGACAAGTTAATATTGATTCCTCAGATTTATGGAAATATTCACCTAAAACTGGTTTAATCGCCTCAGTTGCTTTTTTCAAATTGTAGTGAGGGATATTTAAGAAAATGTGGTGAGCAACGT
>JBCBQE010001331.1:0-588 GCA_039820385.1 Cyanobacteria bacterium J06635_10 | reverse complement strand
ATTTTGGGTAGGGTTGAATAGTTTTGTTGCGGGGAATGTAGAGAAGGATTTGATTAACTACAATCGATGTTAATTTTCTACGATTTGATGCACCCGCTCAGTCACTAGCCCCCAATATAGGTAAAGAACTAGTTTTTAAACCTAGCAGTCATAGTAGAAATCGGCTTTATGCTGCGTCAAGGGTTCCCATAAGAATTTTTTTCTTCTAAAAAAATTCTTATGGGTGCCCGTTAATCCTGTTTAAGATCAACGCATCGATTTTGCAACAAAAATATGGGCGTTGCTGAATTCAGGTATTAATTTAGATTTTGAGACGTTACAGTGTAACGTCTCTACACGGGTTTCGGTTATCCAAAAAAATCAATTCATACTTCAAATCAGCAACGCCAAAATATGGAGACGTAGCACAGCTACGTCTGTGCAAAAAATCTTAGTGGCTGCCAGCCCAAGTTAACCATTTGTGGGATATCCCTGCGTGGGTTTGTTTTTCACTTATCTCTTGTGTTGTGATGTTAAATTTTGTTAGAACCGCATTACTGCTTTCTGCTTCATCTATATTGCTATTAGTTAGGTTGGCTAGGTTGAGGT
>JBCBQE010001330.1:0-589 GCA_039820385.1 Cyanobacteria bacterium J06635_10 | reverse complement strand
AATTTGGAATTGGGTACCTTCTCCTAAAGTAGAGATACAGTGTAATTGTCCTTGATGCTGCTCTACTATAATTTGATAGCTCATAGATAATCCCAAACCAGTACCTTTACCAACAGGTTTAGTAGTAAAAAATGGATCGAATAACTTAGAAAGATTCTCTTCTGGAATTCCCGAACCATTATCACTTATATTAATTTGTACAATGTTATCCGGTAATAATCTCGTTTCAATAATCATTTTGGCGGATTCATTTTCTGGGATTTGTTGATTTCTGATTCCTTCTTCTAAAGCATCAATTGCATTATTTAAAATATTCAGAAAAACTTGATTGAGTTTTCCTGCATAACATTCTACTAAGGGTAAATTCCCATATTCTTTAATAACTTCAATTTTTGCTCCATGGGGTTTACTTTCAAGGCTACTGTACAAAATCATTAAAGTACTATCAAGACTTTCGTGAATATCAATCCGTTTAAATTCGGCTTCATCCAAACGCGAGAAAGTTCTTAAAGAAAGTACGATTTGCCGAATTCTTTCTGCTCCTGTTTTCATCGACTTAATAATATTAGGTAAATCTTCCTGGAGGTAA
>JBCBQE010001329.1:0-590 GCA_039820385.1 Cyanobacteria bacterium J06635_10 | reverse complement strand
GCTTAATCTATCCCACAATTGATTAAGCTATTTTGATTTGTCATAGTCCAAGCTACTTATATTTTGAATATAGCGAATTTCATAGAGTATTACCTCACCCCGCCCTTCGGGCACCCCTCTCCTTATTAAGGAGAGGGGAAGGGGGTAGTTTCGTTTATTGCGCTTAACTGAAAACTGCTATATATTTTCATAAAGTCTAATTTATTTAACATCTTGCACTATTCTTAACAAACGCCGATTAATAAATTCTCAGGCTAATACACCTGCGTCTGATAAATCAGACTGGACAAGGGTTTTAGTGCGTTTTAACGTACTTTGTATATGCAGCCAAGATTGATTTCTCTACGAGAAAGCCTCCGGCTTACAAGGCGGGTATTAGGGCTTAACGACATTGGTGCAAGATGTGAGATTTATTTAACATTTTTAGCTGCTTGAACTGGGTTAACAGCTTTCAATACTTTGCGAGCTATTTCAATCAGTTTATTATTATCAACTTTTGACTCAAATTCAACTAACTCCGGTATATATTCTGTGACAGAGTTATCAATTTCGGTATTTTCTTCTTCTGGTTTGAATTGAGGAATGCAATC
>JBCBQE010001328.1:0-592 GCA_039820385.1 Cyanobacteria bacterium J06635_10 | reverse complement strand
TTTCAAGGATTTCATAACTGGACTCTTAATCCATTTCATATGATGGGAGTAGCAGGTGTATTAGGAGCTGCATTGTTATGTGCTATTCATGGAGCAACAGTAGAGAATACTCTATTTGAAGATGGTGATGGTGCTAATACATTCCGTGCTTTCAATCCAACACAAGCAGAAGAAACATATTCAATGGTAACAGCAAATAGATTTTGGTCTCAAATTTTTGGTGTTGCTTTTTCGAATAAGCGTTGGTTACATTTTTTCATGCTTTTTGTTCCAGTAACAGGGTTATGGATGAGTGCTTTAGGTGTTGTAGGATTAGCTTTAAATTTAAGGGCTTATGATTTTGTTTCTCAAGAAATTCGTGCTGCTGAAGATCCTGAATTTGAAACTTTCTATACTAAGAATATTTTATTAAATGAAGGTATTAGAGCTTGGATGGTTGCACAAGATCAACCACACGAGAAGATTGTATTCCCTGAGGAGGTATTACCACGTGGAAACGCTCTTTAATGGTACTTTAGTTACTGGTGGTCGTGATCAAGAAACTACTGGTTTCGCTTGGTGGTCTGGAAATGCTAGATTAATTAATCTTTCT
>JBCBQE010001327.1:0-592 GCA_039820385.1 Cyanobacteria bacterium J06635_10 | reverse complement strand
AAATTCGCAGGAGAATCCGCTACTAAAGCATTGTTTGCCCAATCGAAAGTTTAGGATTTAAAGCTTTCATTTTTAGCTTTTTTACCTGGGACTACAAGTCCCAGGCTAATAGCATAAGTCCATTGAAATGACATCTTGCACCCCTCTCAATTAGCCTTCACAACCGCCTCGAAATCAATTTCTAGGCTAATATACAAAGTACGTTAAAACGTACTAAAAGCCTTGCTCAGTCTTATGAAGGAAGACTTTGTGTATTAGCCTGGAGAGCAGCGCGTTGCGGTGAGCTAGTGTGCAGAGCGGGGGGTTCCCCCCGTTGTAGCGACTGCGGAGAATTTATTGTAAGGCGATTGTTGATAATAGTGCAAGATGTAAGATTTATAGGACTTTTGCTATTAGACGGGGACTTGCAGTCCTCGATGGGTTTTAAAGTCTCTACAACTCGTCGGAATGAATGAAATCAACTATTAGTAAGTTGTTATTCATCACTGATTACTGTTCACTGATAACTGATAACTGTTCACTGCTAACTGTTTTCATGCGTAAAACCAAAATCATCTGCCCGGTAGGACCTGCTACATCTACACCAGAGACT
>JBCBQE010001326.1:0-594 GCA_039820385.1 Cyanobacteria bacterium J06635_10 | reverse complement strand
TCAGGACTGAAAATCGCACTATAAACGCTACCGCTATGACCAGTAATTTCCGCTAGCTGCTGACCAGAAACATCCCAGACACGAACTGTTTTATCCGCACCTGCTGTAACTATTCGCTTACCGTCGGGACTAAAACTCGCGCTGTAAACATTCCCTCGATGTCCCTTCAATACCGCTAACTCGTTTCCTGAAAGATTCCATATTCTAACTGTTCCGTCAAAGGAAGAAGTAACAATTA
This sequence comes from Cyanobacteria bacterium J06635_10, assembly GCA_039820385.1. Taxonomy (GTDB): domain Bacteria; phylum Cyanobacteriota; class Cyanobacteriia; order Cyanobacteriales; family Nostocaceae; genus Rivularia. The sequence continues at coordinate 356 of JBCBQE010001326.1, read as the reverse complement.
ATTTACCGTCAGGACTAAAATTGGCAGTTTTTACGTTACCACTATGTCCTTGTAGAGACGCGATATATCGCGTCTCTACACCCGAAATATCCCATAACCGAGCATCACCATCACTACCAGCTGTAACAATATATTTACCGTCAGGACTAAAACTCGCACTATTGACGCTTCCTTGATGTCCTTGAAGTAGTCTTTCCTGAGCAAAGTAATCTACAAACCTAGCTTCGGATGTTTGATTTTGATTAGTTTTCTTATTTTCAGTTGCTGGTTTTGGTAATTGGGGTGTTTGAGCAACTACTGATATCGATTTCTTTTGTCCGCTAAAAATTTCTATAGGATATCCAAAGGATAATGCA
>JBCBQE010001325.1:0-597 GCA_039820385.1 Cyanobacteria bacterium J06635_10 | reverse complement strand
TATTTATGGTAGAGAAGACTGCACCCAAAATTGCGATCGAGGTTGCTAATTTCCAATTACAGTTGCCAAAAGTAATCATGATAATTGATAGTTGTTGATTGATCATCGATCATTGATCATTGATCATTGATAATACCGTACTCAGTGGCAACTACCAATTATCATGATTACTTTTGGCAACTGTAATTGGAAATTAGCAACCATCAACCATCAACCAACAACTAATATCTATTTCTTCACACAAGAGGCATTATTAAAAGATGGTGCACTTTGAGGAGAAGCTTGAGCAACAAAGAGAATATCCCCATTTTCATCCACCGCCCATCCCGTAGCTTCCACAATTCGATTTGGATTTTGAGATTGCCGCATTTTCCTCACAATACTCCCCAACTTTGAATTTTGGGTTTGAGACACAGATTCCCCTACCCCCTCTACCCCCTCTACCCTCTCTCCCCCCTCTAACTCATCAGGAAGAGAAACCCAACCCACATCAACACTCTCCTCCTGAAGTAAATCCAAGGGGCTAGGTGCAATACCGCCGGTGCCGACGATATAAAATTCGCTGGCATTTTCACCCGCACCTACTTGACCCGCATC
>JBCBQE010001324.1:343-598 GCA_039820385.1 Cyanobacteria bacterium J06635_10 | reverse complement strand
CGCCATAGAAATCAATCCCAAATTCCCCCAAATCTACCTCAATCGGAGTCTAGTTCGTCGTAATTTAAAAGATTATCAAGGATCAATAGGGGATCTAACCAAAGCCATCGAAATTAATCCCAACTTTGCACAAGCTTACTATAACCGGGGTATTATACTTGTATCTTTAGGAGACAAAAAACAGGCTATTGCTGATTTGCACAAAGCTGTCTCCCTATTTCAAAAACAAGGTAGACAAGCTAAAGTCAAAGAAGT
>JBCBQE010001324.1:0-333 GCA_039820385.1 Cyanobacteria bacterium J06635_10 | reverse complement strand
ATTGCTTAAAAATTTGTCATTTCAGTCAATTAATTAATCTCAGTTCAAGTTAAGGAGCCAATTCTTACGAATAGCATTAAAAAACCTCCCCCCTCTCCTTAATAAGGAGAGGGGTGCGTGACAGCGCGGGGTGAGGTTCCCTCTACACTCAATTAAAAAGCATTCTATTTAACTAAGCACAAAGTTACTCTCACTGAGAGTATCTACATTAACATTCACCAAAGTGACTAAATCGTTATTACCAAAATCAATCAGGGTGTCATTACCATTTTGACTAGCTGCACCACCTGCACCTAAAATCTGGTCAATATCACCGAATAATCCAGCCACATC
>JBCBQE010001323.1:0-600 GCA_039820385.1 Cyanobacteria bacterium J06635_10 | reverse complement strand
TCCGATAAAGGCGTGGGAGGTGGCTTATCCAAAGCCGTGAATTGCTGCTTCCCTTCCAACCATTTTTTTAACGCAGTAGTGCGGCGAGTTGCTTCTACTTTAATACCCAAACTTTTTCCGGCTTGTTCGATTAAACTTAGAGACTGGGGACGAAACACTTGAATAACATCTGGTAAATTATCCGATGCTGCTTGCTGAATTTGGGAAGCTACCCAAGTAGAATTAGCTTGTGATTGGAGACAACTGGCTTCGTATTTAAAATCCAGAGTTGAATCGCAAATCGATAAATCCCATATTATTTCTTCCGATTTATCCCGTTGCAGACGACGATAAAAATCAGCTTGCCAAATCATAATTGGTTATTAGTTATCAGCTATTAGTTATTAGTACCATTCATTGTTCATTGATAATTGATAATTGTTCATTGATTTAAAGCCTTTACGTGATGACGAATATGTTCTTCTATAAAGGTGGAAATGAAATAATAACTGTGATCGTAACCTTCTTGATAACGTAAATTTAATGGTTGATTAACTTCCTGACAAGCTTTTTCAAAAACATCTGGAAGTAGTTGTTGCTGTTGAAGAAATTTATCCTCAC
>JBCBQE010001322.1:0-602 GCA_039820385.1 Cyanobacteria bacterium J06635_10 | reverse complement strand
AAACTTTACTTTCATTCCAAAACTTTTGGATTTCGGGTTCTCGCTTAGTAGCATTTGCCCGCATATCAAACTTTGTTTTAGGCAAATTTACTGTTTTTTTGTAGCTTCCTGATTCAGTCATTCGATTTTAGATTTTAGATTTTAGATTTTGGATTGTGGCAATTTGAGATGACATTGTATTTCCAATTCCCATTACGGTAATCTTACCCAAAGTGTTTAACTTTGGATAATTGTGCCCCAGGACATTAATAACTCCGCGACTAACGGCGTTAACCATCGTGAGGGAAGGAGAGAGGGAGAGAGGGAGGGAAGGAAGTAACTCCTAACTCCCAACCCCCAACCTCTATACTACAGTGTAGTACAAACCATAAAAAATAATTATCCCCTCCGAAGAAGTCATCCGGAAGGGGTTTACATTTACTTATATATTGATGCGATAACAACAAGTAATTTTTCTCGTTTAATTATCCTTGAGGTGCATCATTAGGTGGAATTTTTCCCGGCGGTGCTTCTGCAGGAGGAGCAAGCTCGGCTTCGGGAGCGATTTCTTCTACAGGAGGTATAGTTTTTTCTTTGGCTTCGGCAGTTTCGCTAGCTGCTTC
>JBCBQE010001321.1:0-610 GCA_039820385.1 Cyanobacteria bacterium J06635_10 | reverse complement strand
ACGATTATGTTGGTAATCTGCTCGTTCAATTTGCCAGAATACTCGATTGTAGCGCCAAGCTGCTAAAGCAATAACTATGATACCAACAATTACTAAGCTTAAGCCTAAATTTTCTGAATTAAAAACAGAATTATTTTGGACTATTTGTTGAGTTGTTGTAATTTGTGGCTGACGTAAAAATAAACCAAACCTAGCGATTGCTAAACCAAAACCGATTAAAGCAATTGATGTTCGCAACCAAGCAAGAAAAGTGCGTTCGTTAGCGAGATGTTCTCGGAGACGACTGTCTCTATTCGGTTTCGTCATTTCAGTTATCAATTATCAATTATCAGTTATCAAGTACCCACCTGCCCGAATCGAGGGACCCCAAACGGAAGGTGGAAAATATTTTTTATTTCCACTGCCTGTACCGGGTGGCTCGTATCCATTTTAATATGAAGGTCATTGCTAAATGTAAATTACTGAATATTTCCCAATTTTACATTGATAAAAATGAACAATAAATTAGACAAAACTAATTTATAATTAACATAGATATACACCTTACATTAAGTAATAATCGATAATTGATCATTGATCATTGATCATTGATAATTGATCATTGATAATC
>JBCBQE010001320.1:0-611 GCA_039820385.1 Cyanobacteria bacterium J06635_10 | reverse complement strand
ATCAGACGAGCAAGTCGTGTGGTGAGGTTAGTTGCGTACAATATGTTTCTGCTGCGGTGTGGTTGGGGGAGAATTATCAAGCCTTAGGAGATGATGAGATAAGTCGGAAGTGGTGGGAGAAAGCCTGGGATTTGGCTGAGGAATTACGGTATTTTGACCCGGTAATGGCTGATTATTGGCAGGGGAGAGTGTTTGAATGTTTGGGTAATTTGAGGGGTGCTGTGGAGGCTTATGGTCTGGCTTTGAATGGGCAGTTGCTTTTTCCGTTGCGTGGGGAGGTGGAAGTGAGAGTGAAGCGGTTGGAAGATAGGTGGAGGGAGGGTTTATGATGTTCGGTTTGAAATGAGATGAATCGCTCTGTGCCTGGAAGGCTGGAGCTACACTTACAAAGCCCACCTGCGTGGGCTAAATTAAGCGCACCTTTATTATGACTTACGCAACTGGCACATGTTTTTGTAGGGTGCTTGTACACTCATTGATGATTCGAAACGCAATAATCACCTTGTAGTACGGCACCAACAAAGATTTTGTGACAATCGCGTAAGTCCTGTTTATAAATAAATGGTATTACAACCGTTGTAAAATTTCTTAGGAATGGCTGCAACTGGAAC
>JBCBQE010001319.1:0-616 GCA_039820385.1 Cyanobacteria bacterium J06635_10 | reverse complement strand
GTAATTGGAAAAATCACAGTTTTGTATTCTATTCAAGGGAAAATAGCTATATATTGCGTCGTAACCCAACATCAGTGTGAATTGTTTGGTTTTGTTTTCTAGATGATGTTGGGTTTCGTTCCGAAACCCAACCTACGAGCTTATATAGTTAAAACAATTCGCGGCTTCCACTCGGAATTAGGAATTCAAGGACAAAATGTGGCTTTATCAAAAGTTCCTGGGCAGTTATTACCGGAGATTTTACCGAAGCTGTAAATTGGGCCGAAAAGGCATGGGGCATTGAAAGGTTGGGTTAGCTCCACTCCAAGATTTGATGGTTAATCGATTAATTTGTATTGCGTCGTAACCCAACATCAGTGTGAATTGTTGGGTTTCGTTCCGAAACCCAACCTACGAACTAAACTCCAGTGCATCTTTATAAAGATGCGCCGAGATTTAGCCCGTGCAGACGGGCTTTGTTTCGATAGCCCCAGCCTCTCGACGGCTGCGGGTGATTAAGCTAGAAAAATGGGTAACATATTCGTATTGACACTCCCACCGCTAAAAGCAGTGGGATTCATATGGCATAGCTCACGGATATCCATATTATCCATTCTTTTAACCGCGAGCAGGTTCC
>JBCBQE010001318.1:0-617 GCA_039820385.1 Cyanobacteria bacterium J06635_10 | reverse complement strand
ACAAAGCAGATGTTCGTCTCATCCAAGAAGCTTTAAAAAATAGTTCCTTGCCTCATGAAGTAATGACGGTTAGGGATGGGATAGAAGCTATGGCTTTTTTGCGTCGAGAGGGCGAGTATAATACTGCACCTCGCCCTGATTTAATTCTCTTGGATTTAAATTTACCTAAAAAAGACGGTAGAGAAGTACTTGCAGAAATTAAAACAGACTCTCAACTCAAACGCATTCCAGTTATAGTTTTGACAACATCACATAATGAGGATGATATTTTTCACAGTTATGACCTACATGTTAACTGTTACATTACCAAATCTCGGAATATCAGCCAATTATTCAAAATAGTTCAGAGAATTGAAGACTTTTGGTTAGAAACAGTAACTTTACCAAGTGAACAATGAACAATGAGCAGTGAGCAGTGAGCAGTGAGCAGTTTTTAGTTATTAGTTATCGGTTTACAACTAATAACTGACAACTAACAACTAACAACTAACAACTAATTGATAATGACACCAGACTTTATACATATCTTGTTAATAGAAGATAATTTAGCGGAAGCTAGATTGTTGCAAGAGTTTTTGAAAGAAGCTTCTTTCCAAGAGTTTAGTCTAGTTCATGTC
>JBCBQE010001317.1:0-619 GCA_039820385.1 Cyanobacteria bacterium J06635_10 | reverse complement strand
ATAAAGGTATAGAGATAATAAAAGAGTGTCAAGGGCTCCCTAGATAATTTTTTTTACTTTAGATAGTTTAAACAAACTAAAAAAAATATATAGTCATATACAATCATTGCTATATAAAGGTATAGAGATAATAAAAGAGTGTCAAGGGCTCCCTAGATAATTTTTTTTAGGAGAAAAAATTATCTAGGATACCCGTCAACCGATCGATCGTTTGTCAAAAGTCTGGCATTCTGGCATTCACTACTATTACCCCATCGATGAATCTAGGGGTAATAGTAGTGAAAAACATTTTTTCTTTCTACGGATAAATATCGGGGCTTGTATCCGGTTTATTTTTCGATAGTATATTTTGTGAAGAAAGAAAATTTTACGGCTCTATTTTTCGGCGTTGCTTTGCTAAAAACTGATTTATTAAACTTATGGATGAAAAATTAGAAAAAGACACCGAAAAACTTCCGTATTGCTGGGCGAGTTGCTGCGACATCTATAATTTGGGGAATTAGTGGAGGAATGCTGGCAATTTGTATCCCCCTTGTAATTGTGACAAAAAGTGGTGTCGTTTTACCTCTAGCTACAATTATAGGGGCGGCCGTTGCGACTTTTACGGTGTGGCGTGGAG
>JBCBQE010001316.1:0-620 GCA_039820385.1 Cyanobacteria bacterium J06635_10 | reverse complement strand
TCCTACTACCGACGTTAACGCTCGTGTAGTAGAAGTAAAAATTCGTATCGATCCAGAAGATAGTCCGAAAGTCGCTAACTTAACGGGTATGCAAGTTCGCGTGGAAATCGAGACAAGTGGAGAAGATGGACAAGGAGAGAGGGGGTAGAGGGGGAAGAAGGGGTAGAGGGGGGAGATTAAGAATAATTGCTAACTCCTGTAAAGACGTAGCACTGCTACGTCTCTACACTTTTTAACTTATAACTCTTAACTCCTAACTCATCACTCCTAACAACTAACAACTAACAACTAATAACTAATATATGAAAATTCCTTTCCTAAAAAGATTCCATTTTGAAAGTCCTTTAGCTTGGTCGCAATTATCGCATCAAAAGGTACGTTTACTTGTTGCGACTACAGGGGTTTGTTTTGCGAATATCTTGATGTTTACTCAGGTAGGATTGTTAAAAATGCTTACTGAGGGAACAACTAAATTACATGAAAGTTTGGGAGGGGATTTATTTTTAGTTTCTTCATTTAGCCCTACATTAAGGTGGAATACTTCTTTTCCCCGTGCTTATCTTTATCAAGCTTCTGCTGTAGATGATGTAGAGGGAGCGAGTTCTGTCTATCTGGGTACG
>JBCBQE010001315.1:0-623 GCA_039820385.1 Cyanobacteria bacterium J06635_10 | reverse complement strand
CAGTACCATATTGAAGCGATTCCGGCGCTACTATTTTTCGAGGGGGGAGAAGTAAAAGAACACGTCACTGGAGTACTTCCGAAAGCACAACTGTTCGAGAAAGTCGAAGCGAAAGTAGACTCAGGAATAGGTGCTTCTTCAGCTTAATTATTGAGAGGAGATGGGGGAAATACTTTCCCCAATCTCCCACATTAAGAGTTTTGATATTTGGGATTGTCTGAAACTATTGGAGGCTAGTACCGCTGGCGTTCGTATCAAGGTAATAAGCATCAAGGTAATAATTCAGGCAGTTTATCTTTTATTTGTCACCTCTATTTATGTTTTTTCACTGAAACCATTCTTGTCTAAAATGTTATTTATTAGGATTCTATGGGCATATTGATTAATAGAAGTCAGCTTTAAAATAAAAGTTTAGTCAATATGTCAGTAACAGAATCTACCATCAATTTTCCTGGCTACCGTCTAGTGGAGCAACTTTATTTTAGTTCCAGAACAGTGGTATATCGGGGTTTCAAGGAGATGTCTACTCAGGAAGCACATCCGGTGGTGGTTAAACTGTTGCAGCAAGATTATCCCAGCTATAGTGTATTGATTGCGAAATTGTAACAGTTCACTAAAGCTGG
>JBCBQE010001314.1:0-626 GCA_039820385.1 Cyanobacteria bacterium J06635_10 | reverse complement strand
GTTGAAGAACTGTATATACACCCTGTAATTAGATTTTATTTGTCTAATTTCTGGGGTGATATTTTACTACATATATTTTCATAAATATCAACTAACAACAAAGCCGGTGATAATTATTCAGGACTAAGGCACCCTACAAAAGGAACAGTTAACAGTGAACAGTGAACAGTGAGCAGTGAACAGTGATGAATTAAAACTCTTACCTATTACCGATGCCCAATGCCCAATGCCCAATGCCCAATGCCCAATGCCCAATGCCCAAGATTATTCTTTCTTTGCTTTATAAGTAAAGAAGTTATCTAAAGCTCCTACAGTCTCGAATTTATATGAAGGTATAAAAGAATTTAGCTTCAAATCTGTATGGTAAACGCTAAACAGTAGATAATCATGCTTTTCGGTAGATGCGTTAATTATCTGCTTAATTTGAGGGCTGGCTGAATCTACCAGTTGTTTGCAGTTGAATTTGATTAAATTATCCAATAGATTAGAAGTTTTACTACAACCTTGTTCTTTTAGATACTCGCTAAGTCTTTGAGTCGCATATTCTTCATACTCGGCTTGCGATGGTTTTGTACCTGCCATTGCTACCCCGAACCCTACTAGTACGGCAGCTCCGGCACATGCAA
>JBCBQE010001313.1:0-627 GCA_039820385.1 Cyanobacteria bacterium J06635_10 | reverse complement strand
AGTCAGAAGGCATTTTTATCCGCTATGAATGTCGGGTAAATCAGTTTTCAATGATCAATGATCAACGATCAATAATTAATTATCAAGGTTCAAAAAATTATCTTTTAAGTGAGTAATAGGATTTAGCAAAAAGGCACATTTTTTTTGTGCCTTTGACTGATTTTTAAATCAATAATAAGGCAATGAGGCTACGGCACCATCCGAGTCTTGTGACAATTGCGGTGATTCCTGAATAATTATAAATTATTAGTGATAAATTTAGGAACAATTTCGCAATCAATTCGACTTCATAAATAAAATCCACTTGAGTGGACTTAAAAAAATTATTATTTCCAAGGCTTTCTAAGATTACCTATAAAGATTTCTTTCATTCTCCCCTCTCTACTCCCTCTCATTCATTAGGAAACCTTCTAATGGAATAGGAGTAGTACAAGGGGGTTTTGGCTGTTTAGCTAACTCCCTATTGTCGGAAGTTGTATGCAATTTAAATCGTGAATTTTCAATCAAATTGAACTTTCAATTTTGATATTAATCTCAAATAACTCTTAACTGATAACTCTTAACCGATCGCTGATAATTGATCATTGATAATTGATCATTGATAATTGATATCGCAGGTTTATCCAG
>JBCBQE010001312.1:0-629 GCA_039820385.1 Cyanobacteria bacterium J06635_10 | reverse complement strand
CTCAACAACTAAAGTTTCTTGTTCTTTTATTTCTAGTTGCTGCAAGTCCACCAAATTTATGTTAATAATGGCTTCTGAATCAATTACCTGTATTGGTGTACCGTTAGCAATTTGGAAGCTGGTGCGTAGTACTTCGTGGCGCTGTACTATTGATGATAAAGCTTGTTGCAGGGCATTAACGTCTAAGTTTCCACCGATACGAACGGAGAAAGGCATATTGTAAGTAGCACTTTTTCCTTCCAATTGGTTGAGGAACCACAGCCGCTCTTGTGCCCAAGATAGTGGTAATTGTGCGGTTTCACCTCTTGGTTGAATCGGAGGGAGGGTAAGAAGGTTATTGGTATTACTCCATTGGCTTAATATTTGCTCTAGTTGAGCTACTGTAGGGGATTCAAATAATGCTTTTAGGGGTATTTCTATAGAAAAAGCTTCTCGTACTCTTGAAATTAATTGGGTTGCTAGTAGGGAATGTCCTCCCAATTCAAAAAAGTTGTCGTGGATACCAATATTTTCTACATTAAGTACTTGAGCAAAGATGTTGGCTACAATTTTTTCGCTTTGTGTACGTGGTGCTACGTATTCATTCTCTCGCTCTAAAGTCTCAGGTACTGGTAATGCTTTGCGGTCAA
>JBCBQE010001311.1:0-630 GCA_039820385.1 Cyanobacteria bacterium J06635_10 | reverse complement strand
AAAGCCTATATATATAAATATTTTTTAGCAACGCTTCATCTTTTTTCGAGTCATTGCTAATTTGTTTGGTGAATAAACAATAGTTCAAAAATTACTAATTATCAATTACCAATGAGTAACTTAGCTCAAAATCCAGTTAACAATTCTCAAACTCCCGACACCTCTCGGTGGTCAAATTTATTACAACAGCTATTAGACAAACAGTCTCTCAGCGTCAATCAAGCTACGGAATTAATTGAAGGATGGCTTGCGGATGATATTCCTCCCGTACTTTCCGGCGCAATTTTGACTGCAATTCAAGCTAAAGGAGTTTCCCCTGAAGAATTGGTGGGAATGGCTCAGGTTTTGCAATCCCAGTCTTTGGGAGGAATCGAAAATAAGGAATCTCCATTCCCATTAATAGATACTTGTGGAACTGGGGGAGATGGTGCTTCTACCTTCAACATTTCCACCGCTGTTGCTTTTGTGGCTGCTGCTGCGGGGGTAAAGGTTGCCAAACATGGAAATCGTTCGGCTTCTAGTAAAACGGGTTCCGCCGATGTACTGGAAGCAGTGGGTATAAATCTTCAGGCTGACTCAGAGAAAGTACGAGCAGCAGTTGATGAAATCGGCGTGACATTTTTGTTTGCA
>JBCBQE010001310.1:0-632 GCA_039820385.1 Cyanobacteria bacterium J06635_10 | reverse complement strand
CTCTGTAGCTGCTTGATCGCTTCAGGTGCAGCAATGACACAGGGAACGCCAATTGCGACACAGTTACCAAAAAAGATTTCGGCAAAACTCTGACCGACGATCGCTTTAATACCCCATTTTGCTAATGCCTGTGGTGCGTGTTCGCGAGATGAGCCACAGGCAAAATTGTTATTGACTACGAGAATACTTGCCCCTTGGTGTTCTGCGTGATCAAAAGGGTGCTGTCCGTTCGTTTGGGCGCGATCGTCTTCAAAAGCGTGTTCTCCCAAGCCATTGAAAGTAACGCAGCGGAGGAAACGAGCGGGAATAATGCGATCGGTATCGATCTCATTTCCCTGAACGGCGATCGCTTTTCCTGATATTTGTGTAACTTTGCTCATGTTCTTTTTAGTTTCTTAGCCAGATTATCATCAATTTTATTCAGCTATCGGCTATCAGCTATCAGCTATCAGCGCCGCTTCGCTAACCAGCAATCAGCGCTGTCTGACAAAATGACTCACCACTCATCACTCATCACTCATCACTCATCACTTCTCGCTTGGTGGGACGCAGGCCACGCTGACCTCCCATGGCGACAGTCGCGCGATCCGTACCGCATTTGGGTGTCGGAGATCATGCTGCAGCAGACCCAG
>JBCBQE010001309.1:0-632 GCA_039820385.1 Cyanobacteria bacterium J06635_10 | reverse complement strand
ATTTAAGCGCGTCACGGTTGCGGTTAATCCACAATACACTAGCCAGGAATGCTCTAGCTGCGGTGCAATTGTAAAAAAAGCCTTATCTACTCGAACCCATATTTGTAAGTGTGGCACCAAGATGGATCGGGATGAAAACGCTGCTAGAAACATCCTTAGTCGAGGATTGGGTACGGTAGGGCATACCGGAACCTTCATACTAGACATGAGCAACGCTTTGGGAGAATCGACCTCTACGATGGTTGGAGAAATCCAATCTTCGCAAGTTGGCTCGTAGATCAAAGAATCCCCGTGCGTTTTACGCCGGGGAGTGTCAATTCAATAACGCTGTGGCATCGTTGCCTTAACTGTTATATGCCAAGGTGGTATCGCTGCACCACCTAATCGACCAACAATCACTTCCTCTAAAGGGTCCCATTCATGGAATGAGTTGACAACAGGTGTTGTTGGTTCTGTTAATTGGGTACTGAAATTCTGCTCCATTATCAGCTAAATTTACAGAATTCGTGACAATGAAAGCCCACGGTTTTCATATGTCCTTCGGACACGCTTCGCGAACGTGGGATGAAATTGGAATAGGCACAGTGGCGTGCCGCTCCGGTGGTATACTTGGATAAGTCAGTACAAGACTT
>JBCBQE010001308.1:0-635 GCA_039820385.1 Cyanobacteria bacterium J06635_10 | reverse complement strand
CAATTTCCCCTAATTCAATCCGAAAACCGCGTAACTTAACTTGATAATCAATTCTACCTAAATATTCTAAATTACCATCGGGTAGATAGCGTACTAAGTCTCCAGTTTTATAAAGATTGGAGCGGGAAGAGAGGGAAGAGGAGCCATTGCGTTGCGGAGGTTCCCTCCGTTGTAGCAAATGGCGTGGGGAAGAGGGGGTAGAAGAAGAAAATGGATTGGGAATGAATTTTTCTGCTGTTAATTCTGGTTTATTTAGATAACCCTTTGCTAATCCAGCACCACCAATATATAACTGTCCCGGTACACCAATAGGAACGGGTTGTAAATAATCATCAAGAACGTAAAATTTAGTATTATTAATTGGTTTACCAATCGGAACGGTTGTTGTAGAGACGTAATATATTACGTCTTCCTGATGTATTCTGGAGACGTTATATATAACGTCTCTACATTGCGCTACAGATGACCAAATAGTAGCTTCCGTAGGACCATATAAATTCCATACTTCTTTACTACATTTCAGTAATTCTTCAGCAACATTTATATCTAAAGCTTCTCCACCACAAAGAATTTTTAACTGTTGATTTCCATTCCATCCTGCTGTTAATAATAATCTCCAAGTAGCAGGAGTCGCT
>JBCBQE010001307.1:0-637 GCA_039820385.1 Cyanobacteria bacterium J06635_10 | reverse complement strand
ATTTTTTCAGAAATTTTCTAGAGACGTTATATATAACGTCTCTACATTATTACGTCGCAACTCTTCAAAAATGAGTTATAAAATCATGTCGGTTTAAATCAGCGTCATTGTTCGCTGTGGGAAGCAATCCCAAAACCTTTGGGTGCCGCAGGCGGACATCATATAATTAATTCACCAAACTCCCTAAGCCATTACTCCCATCCATAACCAGAAAATAAAATGGATACAAGCTCCCGGATTTATCCGTGGAAGGAAAAAATATATACTACGAAATGAGTGCCAAGCTAGGGAGATACCCCTCGATTCATCTCCAGCAGCTGGGTACTTGATAACTGATAACTGATAACTGAATTGACTGGCAAGATATATGGGAGTTTTTATTTTTTTTCTAAAGTTACTGAGAAATGTTTGCATCTAACATATAATTACTAGAAGAGCTAAATTGCAAATTTATTGCACCTTGAGGGTATTTATCTTGAAATCGTTTGATTTACAGTCACAGACAAAACACGTTGTTGAGGTAAGTTGGGCAGATCGTTGGCAAGTCTATCGACGGTTAAAGGAATTACACATTCCATGTTGGTGTAGTACCAATCAACCTTTAACAGTTGAAATTACTCACACTGCTGCTGCGATC
>JBCBQE010001306.1:0-644 GCA_039820385.1 Cyanobacteria bacterium J06635_10 | reverse complement strand
GTGTCTTTAAGCCCTTTAAGGGCTTTGTTGATAGTTGTTGGTTGATCATTGATCATTGATCATTGATCATTGATCGCGGCTAGGGCGTGTTTTCAAACCCTAACCGCCCTCAGGCTAAAGCCTGGGGCTATATCAACAAAGCCCTTAAAGGGCTTAAAGACACCGATTCCCCTGGGTCCCCGCAGGGGGGACTTTGTACCTGTAGCCGCACCCTTCTAGGGTGACGGCAGGGCTTGTGGGAGGAGATAGTTGTTGGTTGTTAATTGATGGTTGTTGCTTGATAATTGATCATTGATCATTGATCATTGATCATTGTTTTTTACCGCAAACGTTGAGAGACGTAGCACTGCTACGTCTCTACATGCTCTAAAAATTAATCCAATCAACTATCACCCCTCTCCTTAATAAGGAGAGGGGCAGGGGGTGAGGTTTTAGTATCTGTAACCGCCTTGATTAGGCTTGTGAACGATGAAGCTAAGAATTTGACATTGCTTAATATTGTCAAAACCAACTACGCGAATGAAGCAGTTAGGATATTGAGAACGACAACTTTGAACTTCATTCAATACTTCTTGAGGGCTTCTAGCATTGAACAAAGGTAGCTTCCACATTGTCCAATACATTTCTGTTGGTTCGGAAGTTTC
>JBCBQE010001305.1:0-645 GCA_039820385.1 Cyanobacteria bacterium J06635_10 | reverse complement strand
AGCCATTTTTACAAGATGTGGTGCAGTTTGGAGGTTTAACAAAAACACTTTTCAAAACAAGTTTGACTCATCCAGGTTTAGTTATCAAAATTATTCCCCAAGTTGGGTTAATAACTTTAATAGATTGGATGTGGCATTATATTAATTTAGGTGTTTATTCTGTTTTATTTTCTACTAGTCAAATGTTAGAACCGTGGATGAAAAATTTACCAAAAAATTCTCAATATTATTGGCATCGTTGGGTTGATGCTTGGAAATATGGTTCTGGTAACGATTATCAATGAACAATTATCAATTATCAATTATCAATTATCAAAAATTATGATTCAAAAATAATTCACAGTTAGTAGTTAATGCTTAATTACTAGTAATCATCGAATCTTAAATAACTACTATCAACTATCAAATATCAAATAACATGATTCAAAAACAATCCACAGTCAATAAATACTTTATAGTCTTAACTAACTTACTGCGAGAAAGACAACTTTTTTTATCAGAAATTCGCGAAAAGATCAGATTACAAAATAAAGTAATTTCTCTATTAGTTTGCAGTTCGCCGTTTCTCGCTACCTATGGTGCAATTATCGGTGCTTACCATAGCTGGATGCAAGCTTTATCTTCTGCTGTATAATTACCAGCACT
>JBCBQE010001304.1:0-646 GCA_039820385.1 Cyanobacteria bacterium J06635_10 | reverse complement strand
TAGATCAGAAAGACGTAATATATTACGTCTCTACAAATATTCCAATTGGTAAACCAGTTTTATAAAATTTGGAATTTTTAATTTCACCTAAATCATTTAACCTCACCCCGCCCTGTCGGACACCCCTCTCCTTAGCAAGGAGAGGGGAAAGGGGTGAGGTTTTTTCAAAAAATGGATTATCAATAAATTTTTCTGCTGTTAATTCTGGTTTATTTAAATAACCTTTCGCTAATCCCGCACCACCAATATATAATTGTCCTGGAACACCAATCGGAAGGGGTTGTAAATAATCGTCAAGAACGTAAAATTGGGTGTTATTAATTGGTTTACCAATTGGAATATTTGTAGAGACGTAATATATTACGTCTTTCTGATCTATTTTGGAAACATTATATGTAACATCTTTCTGATGTATTCTGGAGACGTTATGTATAACGTCTCTACATTGTGCGACAGATGACCAAATAGTAGTTTCCGTCGGACCATATAAATTCCATACTTCTTTGCTGCGTTTAAGTAATTCTTCTGCAATATTTTTATCTAAAGCTTCCCCTCCAAGATCTTAAGAGCACACGTCTGAACTCCAGTCACGAACCCTTATCTCTTATGCCGACTTCTGATTGAAAAATTGAGGGGGGGGGGGGGG
>JBCBQE010001303.1:0-648 GCA_039820385.1 Cyanobacteria bacterium J06635_10 | reverse complement strand
GAACATGATTACAAAGCTTCATTTCTTTGACAGTTTGAAAAATCCTGTTCCGGAGCGTGTTTATTAAAACTAATTTATCCCTGTTTGACAAAGGTATATCTTTTAAACGGTGGAGTTTTTTCCCAATCGGAGTTCGGGATTTCAATTACATAAGCGAGGCACATTACAAAGAAGGAAGAAGTTAGGAGGAAGAAGGAAGAAGGTATGAGTATAATTAAAAACTTTAGTTGTGGGTAGGCCGCCCACTAAAAATAAATATTTATAAATAAATATTTATAAATAAATATTTATTTCAAGGCACGTAGTGCGTACCGCAAGGTCGTCCCGAAGGGACTTTGAAATAATGCGTCCGGCCTTTCAATCCCACGTTTAAAAACGTGGGTTCTTCTTCCAACTTCGGCTCTTCCCTCTTCCTTCGTGAAATCCATAATATACAGATATAATTCTTCGTCGAAAAATTGATTTGTTGTCATTGGTACTAATACTAAGAAGGTAAATGTTCTTAAAAAACTCAAGCTTAAGTGAAAATACATCCAACTAGCCTCAGACGTGAGTATATTAGCAGTAGTACGAGAATGATAATCATTATTTTAAAGAAGAAAATTATCTTGGGGTGCAGCCCAGGGTAAACTCAAGAAAATATACATG
>JBCBQE010001302.1:0-648 GCA_039820385.1 Cyanobacteria bacterium J06635_10 | reverse complement strand
CATTACAAAGATTTTGCCAAAACTCATCAATATTATTAGCACCAGGAAAACGTCCAGCCATTCCAACAATAGCAACTCGTTCATTCTTGGACTTTTCTACAGCTTCAAGTTTACTTCTAGCTTCCTTTAAAGCAGATAAAATTCGTTCTTGAGTAAATTCAGTCTTCATCTTGATTTTTCCCCAGTAATTTCTCTAGCGCTAGTAATTCTGCTGTCACCTCGTCTTTTTCTTCTGTATCAGGTATTGGAGCAGATTGATTTGAAATTTCTTGTGTTTCCTGTAGAGACGGAGACGTTATGTCGGGAGACGTTATGTATAACGTCTCTACATTAGATACTTGTGCTACTAAATATTCTGCTAAGTCAGCAATAGTTGGATATTCAAAAATCACCGTAGAAGGAATAGAAATTCCCAAACTAGTTTCTAAACGGTTTCTCAATTCCACAGTCATTAATGAATCCATCCCCAAATCAAAAAACCCTTGTTGTAAACCAGGTAATTGATTGGAAGGAAGTGCGAGAATTTTAGCGACTTCTGCTTGAAGATGTCCCATCATTATCGAAGCACGTTGTTCGATATTTGCTCTTTGCAATTTTTGTAATAATTGAGATTCTGGTTTGGGTAATTGTGATGTTGAATTGAGAAAG
>JBCBQE010001301.1:0-656 GCA_039820385.1 Cyanobacteria bacterium J06635_10 | reverse complement strand
AAGATAATTGAGAAAAACTTATTGACACAATCTGTTTTTCTATAGTGACCCATTATTCTATAAAAGCGGTACATCCTTTAGATAGAAAATATCTCGAAAAATTAACTGTTTATTCCATAATATGTATGTCTAGTAATCCATCGGACTGCTTCAGTGATAAAGTTAAATATAACCTTAACTGATATTGATACAAATGAAAACTGTTATAAAACTTATCTTATTAACACTTTTCTTATTGACAAATTATTTGCAACAACCAGTCTTAGCTGATACAGTCGATGGTGCAAAAGTCTTTAAAGCCAATTGTGCGGGTTGTCATATTAATGGAGGTAATATTATCCGACGCGGCAAAAATCTGAAAATGAGAGCGATGAAAAAATATAAGATGGATTCTGTTTCTGCTATTTCTCAGATTGTGACATACGGTAAAAATAATAATATGTCAGCCTACAAAGATACTTTGAGCGAATCAGAAATACAAGCCGTATCCATCTATGTTTTAAATCAAGCTAAAAATAATTGGCGGAAGAAATAAGAAGTTAGGAGTTAGGAGTTATGAGTTAGGAGTTAGGAGTTAAGAGTTAAGAATAAAAAATTGGGCGTTGCTGCAATTTTACTATGAATTGCATTTATATACATTTTGTCAAAAACATGAA
>JBCBQE010001300.1:0-659 GCA_039820385.1 Cyanobacteria bacterium J06635_10 | reverse complement strand
GACGAATACTACGTTTATAAGACGTTTCCTTATTAATAAAATTGATGCTCCATTGTTTAAGTAAAGCAAAATTTAAAGGTGCATTTTTTGTACGTATACGACTATCATCTACATGCAGCACTCACAGCATTAGGGAGATCCAAGAAATAAAATGTCCCACCGTTTTACAAATATTCTGGGCTCAACCGAGATATATGGGGGTGTCGCTCACAGTATCACGAGGTGGGAAATTATATCTGTAAGTGCCTTGAGAGCCAAAACTGTTACGTCTCCCTTCGGGTATGCGCGGAGCGCACACTGAACGTGAACGCGCTTCAAGTCTCGGGCACTTACTACAACGGAGGGAACCTCCGCAACGTAGTGCCGATGCGTACCCGCCCAACGCAGTGGCTCACCAAATTACTGCTGAACATATTGCTCTCTCGGCTGCCTGGTAGTCAAAGTGGTGAAGTATTAATTTGGTCTAAAGATAGTCTAGCAATCTAGTATGGAAATAACGTAGTAAATTGCGGTATACAGGTATTTTTCCGACAATGTATATTTGTACTATATAGATAAATCCAACTGAAGTTAGCACCCAACAGACAGCACTTCCAACAATGGACAAAAATCAATAATATGGACTAATGGTCGATAGCGAAGCGTGAGAGAAAGGTCAT
>JBCBQE010001299.1:0-664 GCA_039820385.1 Cyanobacteria bacterium J06635_10 | reverse complement strand
GCTCAAGGAAATGGTTCACCAGTACAATCTTCTATTAGCTTTGATGCAACAATTACTAGTATTTATACTCCTTTAATTGTAGGTAAAACAGTTACCTTAATACCGGAAGAACAAGAAATTGAAGCTTTAAGTTATTTATTGAATTCTAAATTAAATACTAAATCAAAATCTGATAGTGATTTTAGTTTGGTGAAATTAACACCCGCTCATTTAGGAGTATTAAGTCAACTGGAAACCTCACCCCCATCCCCTCTCCTTGTCAAGGAGAGGGGTGATATGAGTTCTTCCCCTCTCCTTAATAATGAGAAGAGTGGTGTAAGTCCTTCTCCTCTTCCTAACGGTGAGGAAAGGAATGTAATTTCTTCCCCTCTCCTTGACAAGGAGAGGGGTGCGGTCGGCGGGGAGAGGTTAAAAAACCCAACCAGAGCATTTATCATTGGTGGAGAAGCTCTGTTAGAAAATCACCTTGATTTTTGGCGCGAAAATTATCCCAATACCAGATTAATTAATGAATATGGTCCCACCGAAACCGTTGTCGGTTGCTGTATTTATGATGCTTCCAATAAATCTACAACTAAAAATGCAGTTCCCATTGGTAGTGCGATCGCCAATGTGCAGCTTTACGTATTAGATAAATATTTGCAACCAGTTCCCGTAGGTATTC
>JBCBQE010001298.1:0-666 GCA_039820385.1 Cyanobacteria bacterium J06635_10 | reverse complement strand
AATTAGCTCATCATCTCCGCAGCTTGGGAGTTAAACCGGAAACACGAGTTGGTATTTATTTAGAACGTTCTTTAGAAGCAATTATTGGGATATTAGCAATTCTTAAAGCTGGGGGAATTTATGTACCTTTAGATCCAGCATATCCTCAAGAGCGATTGAGTTTTATGTTAGAAGATGCTGGTGTGGAATTTTTGATTAAAGATTCTAAAACCTCACCCCCAACCCCTCTCCTTAGTAAGGAGAGGGGAGATGAAACCTCACCCCCAACCCCTCTCCTTAGTAAGGAGAGGGGAGATGAAACCTCACCCCCAACCCCTCTCCCAACTTGGGAGAAGGATGACGAAACCTCACCCCCAACCCCTCTCCCAACTTGGGAGAAGGGTGACGAAACCTCACCTCCAACCCCTCTCCTTAATAAGGAGAGGGGAGATGAAGCACAGCTTTATCGGGGTGAGGTTATTAATATTGATACCGACTGGGAAATAATTAATCAAAATAGTGTTGAAAATCCAATTAATTCCATAACACCAGAAAATTTAGCGTACATCATGTACACTTCTGGTTCAACTGGAATACCGAAAGGAGTTTGTACGACACATCGAGGAATTGTTCGGTTAGTTAAATCGAGTAATTACGTTAATTTAAGTGCAGAAGAAATTATATTAC
>JBCBQE010001297.1:0-670 GCA_039820385.1 Cyanobacteria bacterium J06635_10 | reverse complement strand
GATAATGGAGCTGGAATTGAACCAAAAATACAACAGAAAATATTTGATCCGTTTTTTACTACTAAGCCAGTAGGAAGTGGTACGGGATTAGGTTTATCAATTTCCTATCAAATTATTGTTGAAAAGCATAAGGGGGAGTTAATTTGTAATTCTACACTGGGAGAGGGGACTGAGTTTGCGATCGACATACCAATGCAGTAGTAATATATTATTTGCCTTTTAAATATTCACAGCAGGGGAGCATCCCAAATGTGTAAAAACATAATTTGTCATTGCGAGCGGAATGAAATTAAGCGTTCGCGGAGCGTCTCCCGGAGGGAGATAGCAATCACAATAACTAGACTTTGCGATTGCTTCATTCCGCTTCGCTTCATTCGCAATGACGACCTAAATTTTGGACTATTTTCAAAATTGGGATGCTCCCCACAGCAGTTTTCAGATAAATGATGTACAACATTATATTAAAAACTCCTGTGGTACTGGCATCCCTGGTCATAAAATGTACCTAATGAAAATAAAATCTGCTATAAAGCCTCTCCCTTCTTGAGGGGAGAGGTTTGGAGAGGGGTTACAGAAAATCCCTATATCTTGTGTACTAAAACATCCTGCAATTTGAAATCCACTTATTTACTTATTGTATTTTTGGAGATCACCTCTTGTTTTTATTCGT
>JBCBQE010001296.1:0-671 GCA_039820385.1 Cyanobacteria bacterium J06635_10 | reverse complement strand
GAACCTTGTGAAGGGCTTTCCATTTGAATCGCTACCATACCTTCCTCAAAAGCTCGTTGAAACATATCTTGATTGTTTGAAATATAACCCAGTCCATGATAAAATCCCTCAGAAAATACAATTGCAGCATTGTCTATAATTGAGTTATTCATCCCAATTACATAATTAATATATTCACTTATTGCCTCAGCAGATTTTTCTGAATAACAAGCATTAAGCACCACACATTGGACATAATCAGCGTGTAATTTAAACAAAGATGCTAAAGCAGATGGTGCTACTGGTTTATCATTCCCCCCATCATCTTCTAACCGCAAGCTACCATCTTCCTCACCATGTCCGCAAAAATGGACAATCTGGGGTTGTTCTTCGGCGATCGCTATGCGAATATCTTTAGGACGTACAGCAGTTCTAATCTTTATTTCAAATATATCTCGATTTCTGGCTCGTTCTATAGCCTCACGAATTTCCCGAATCTCTCGATCCAAACGTAGTTTGTCGGGTATTGCTGCTAAAATCAAGATTTTTAATAGCTGATTGCTTTCTCCCCCTGAAGCGTTAGGTGGGGAGATAATTTTTAATTCTTTATTACCAGGATTTGAATTAATAGCACGACGAATTAGTTGTTCAAGCCATCCCTCAGATTCTGCTGTAACGATTAAATTAAACAC
>JBCBQE010001295.1:0-681 GCA_039820385.1 Cyanobacteria bacterium J06635_10 | reverse complement strand
TACTTCCTCATACAGGGGATTCAGTTTGCACAAGGGTGGAATATGTACCAGAGTACGTCCAAACAGACAAATATCTCTCTCAAAGGGACACTGTACGAGGAAGTAACTTCTTTACGCTTCCGAGCACTCTGTTATTTAGCTGATGAATGTGGCGAGGATATACGTTGTTACTGCTGAAAATGGAGTCTCTAGATGTTCGTGGGTTTTCAATTCAACCTACTGCTATAAATGTACGAGGAAAACTCGAATCCTTTCCAACACAGAAAGTTTTCCTTAAATATCAGCATTGCTTACAGCTAAAAGTACTCGGTTGTTGTTAGATTTGAGCCTTTGAAAAGATGATTAATAAAGGCTAAATGAAATCATTCAATTCAAAATAATATTTACAATACAATCAAACAACATTCTCTACTAATACCAATTCTGTATGAGGCAGCAGCGAATCGCCCTCAGCCTGGAAGACTGGGGCTATCGAAACAAAGCCCGTCTGCACGGGCTAAATTAGGCGCATCTTTATAAAGAAATGGTATAAGCCAAAATTTCAATGTTGAGTTATGATGTATTGGGATTATTTAGTTAATTCAATATTTCCTGTTGTATTCTCAATAAAGTTGTTCGATCTAATTTAGGACTTACGCAACAGGCACATTTTTTTGTAGGGTGCTGTACTGTAGAAATTCT
>JBCBQE010001294.1:0-688 GCA_039820385.1 Cyanobacteria bacterium J06635_10 | reverse complement strand
GGGATTCAAACAAATTGAAAATAAACCGACTCGTGAATTCCCTGCTTCAAGTTCCCTATTACTTTTACGGAAAGCCTCAACCCTTGCCCATAAAATTGCTTCTTTACCTTTTAATCCTTTTTTCAAAGCATCAGCGTACTTTTTAGGAAAAGCATCAGAAACGCGAGGAGATGCTTGATTCCATTGGTCTAAATTGTTAATAAAAGCTTCAATATTTTGTTCAGGATTTATACCAACATTTTTTAGTTTGTTAACTAATCTAGGAATACGGCTTCTAGTTCTTTTTAAACATACTGCATCCGCATTATCTAAATTATTACCTCCCCTACCTTGGTCGCTACACCAGCCCCGATTACCGATTCTATTTCCTGGATCAACATGATAATAGTATAATGAAGTTTTCTTTCCATCTATTGTACAATTGCCTTCGGCTGCACAAATTGCTAATACACCTAAAGAGGAATTGTTAGCAAATAAAGTGTTTAAACTTTTAGAATCTAAGCTGTTAGTTTCTGAAATATTTTCTACGCTATCAGAAACAAACTTAATTACTGGTTTACTTAGTGAAAAGCTTGTAATTAAAAATAATAATAGGATATTGAGTAAATCCCATTTGTATCCTAAATTTAGTGAATGCTTCATCCTGCAATAAAAAATACAATACTAATAAAAATTATATTTACGTAGA
>JBCBQE010001293.1:0-689 GCA_039820385.1 Cyanobacteria bacterium J06635_10 | reverse complement strand
ATGGAGGGAAATTGAGAGAGAGTGAGAGAGAGAGACAGACAGACAGACAGACAGACAGAGAAAGACAGACAGACAGAGAGACAGACAGAAAATCATAAAAAGACATGGAAAAGCAAAAAACAACAGCAAAAACAAAACTTGCAAAAAGATGAAAAAAATTGACAAAAAAAAAAGTGCATCTGACATCTAGAAGGTCATGGCAAGTCACAACAAGCATTCGTTGCTTCGGGACAACTCTTGTTTTTGCGTAAAAAAACTTTAAAAAAAAATTTTTTTTCTGACAAGAAGAAATTTTCCTCCGCTCTTCCTCCCTCCATTGGAATACGATACACGCTTCCTCGAGGAGGGAATTTTTCCAGGTGAGGAATTTTTTTTTTTTTTTTTTTTTGACAATGTTCCGGAAAATATGTAGGAAATATCTGTTTTCCGCCATTCCTGCCATACATTGGGCAAGTCATTTCCATACTCCATTGCTTCGGGACAACTCTAGATTTGGCGCAAAATCGCTAAAAAGGTGAGTTTTGGATTTTAAGGTGCAAAATTATGAGACCACAACAGTTATCATTGTAAAAAATCAAATATGCCACTTTGTTTTTGTTCATTCTACTTGATTATAGCGCAAATGACATGATAGGAGTAGAGGACAACTCATATCTGGAAATCGTCACATTCTTGGGCCCCTTAGGGGC
>JBCBQE010001292.1:0-696 GCA_039820385.1 Cyanobacteria bacterium J06635_10 | reverse complement strand
CTTTCGTGACACCTTGGTTTATCGAACATTACCGCAATATCCCCGGGATGATTCATAAATCTTAATCCCCCTCTCCTTAACCAAGGAGAGGAATTAGAAGTAGGGTTATCCAATCCCCCTCTCCTTAAACAAGGAGAGGGGTTAGGGGTGAGGTTATTCTCCCCTCTCCTAACTTGAGCCGAAGAATTAGAGCTAAAATTCCCCCTCCCTTCTAGAGGGGAGGGGTTAGGGGTGGGGTTACACAATTGCTGCTCCCACCGTCGTAATAAACTCCGCCATCCCAAATACCACTGTCGCGGATAAAGAATCCTTCCCTTATCAAACTCCAACTTCGCAACATCTTGAGAACTAATTCTTTGATAATTATTAATTTCTACCCCCTCTACCCCCTCTCCCCCCTCTCCCCCCTCTCTCTCTTCCTCCCCAGCAGCAATAATCGCTTTATCAACCTCAAAATTCTTCTCCGGAGAATCAAAGCGGATGATATTGTTAGGTGAGTTGAATTGTTCGAGGTTTTGTTTACCTGTAATTAAATCTGCGTAGGATATGACAGTTGCGGGTGGTAGGTTGAATTTTGCGATCGCTTTTTGTAGTAATCCGACACGACGGTTTTCCGGGTTGGCTATGATGGTTAGGTTTTTCATGGGTTTTATTCAGATAAAATATAGTAACGATATTGTGAATCATCAGTTTGTG
>JBCBQE010001291.1:0-698 GCA_039820385.1 Cyanobacteria bacterium J06635_10 | reverse complement strand
TATTCCCGAACTAGGTAATACTTTACAGGGAACTAATCCTTTTAACCCATTATTTGCCAGCGTTTTAGCTCCGATGCTTTTAATGGCGTTGCTATTAGGGCATCCAAAATGGAAGTGGTTTGCGATCGGTTCGAGCTTGGGTATTTCAGCTTGTTTAGCTGTAAGTTCACTCACCGATCCAGCCGTTTGGGGATTGGGAAGTGGTATATTAGCTCGTGGATTTCTGATTACTAATGCACTACTTTGTTTCACACTGGCTCGTTTCGCAATTAAAAATGACGAACAACCTGCTTAGTTGATGGTTGATGGTTGATAGTTGATAGTTGATAGTTGAGGTGGCATCGAGCGAACTAACCACTAGCTACCAACCACTAAAAACCAACTACCAACCATCAACCATCAACTAAGCAGGTTGTTCGTCATTTTTAATTGCGAAACGAGCCAGTGTGAAACAAAGTAGTGCATTAGTAATCAGAAATCCACGAGCTAATATACCACTTCCCAATCCCCAAACGGCTGGATCGGTGAGTGAACTTACAGCTAAACAAGCTGAAATACCCAAGCTCGAACCGATCGCAAACCACTTCCATTTTGGATGCCCTAATAGCAACGCCATTAAAAGCATCGGAGCTAAAACGCTGGCAAATAATGGGTTAAAAGGATTAGTTCCCTGTAAAGTATTACCTAGTTCGGGAATA
>JBCBQE010001290.1:0-702 GCA_039820385.1 Cyanobacteria bacterium J06635_10 | reverse complement strand
CCTGTAGCAATTGCAAGACGAAGAGGTTGCTTGAACATAATTGAATATACTTGTATTGGTATTAAGTATGAAGGTAAGTGTAAATTATAGTTACAAATGATGTTTTTTGACTTTCTGTGGCATGTAAATTCTAAATTATTCCTATACAGGTAGAAAACGAACTCAGAACTTATAATCCTGGATACTCAAAAGAAAAATCCCAAATTTAGCGGTTATATTGTTGGGATATTTTTTGCAGATTTACTTTTGATTCAACGATCGCTATTTGATTTAAATCAAAATTCTCCAATAAGTTGTTCTCTCTCCTATAAGCTATAGGTAAAACTTTTAAAATACAGCACATTTCATCTATATGAAGTACACCTATAATCCCTCCCCAACCCGGAGCGCAAGCGGAGAGCAGCGCGGTCTTGGGGGTTTCCCCCATGAGCGACTGCGGGGGAGGGTGCCCCTCTTTGGGGCGGGTGGGGTGTACATCCGCTTAACTTGCAATACGCTGTAAGAGTGATTGTGCCTCTAAAACATCTTTTTTCAAAGGAAAAATAGAGGATTTATCGAATGGAAGAATTGAATTTGTGTTTGCCGCCTCAAAAAGCTGCTTTTCAAATTGACGGGTACCCATGAGAATTTTTTTCTCCTAAAAAAAATTCTCGTGGGAGCCCTTGAGGATAGAGGATAATAATTTTGCTGCTTTGCTGTGAT
>JBCBQE010001289.1:0-702 GCA_039820385.1 Cyanobacteria bacterium J06635_10 | reverse complement strand
GTGACTAAGAAATAAGGAATTGGGCATGGGGAATTGGGAATTGGGAATTGGGCATGGGGAATAAAGAATAATGGCGTTGCCTACCTCGTGGCGGAATTTAGATTTTGAGACGTTACATTGTAACGTCTCTACATAGCTTTCGGCGATCCATAAAATTTAATTCATATTTATTTTCAGCAACGCCAGAATAATAATGTAGAAATGTTGCATTGCAACGTCTTTTTATTTTCGGAGATAGAATTCATGCTCCCTTGCAAAAATCCTTCTTTGTAGAATTCTTACATAAGTGCCTAATTAGACCAAAATGCATTCTTCTAAGAATTATATCAAGTCCGGCTAATTACTTATTATATATAACTCCTAACTCCTAACTCCTAACTCCTAATTAGATATGATAAGTATTTAACCGGACATAATATTACAAATCAGAACCCGCCAAGAAATTCTGTTGTACTTCGCTCGCATCAAAGGCTTGATTATATACAGCAAATAAATCTAAAGTTCCTAACCAAGGGCGTGAGCCATTGAATTCATTACCTAAACCAAGACGATAATTCTCATTCCAGTTGGAAAAATCCCCATCAATGGTTTCGCTAGCAACTAACTGATTATCAATATAAAGGAAAGCATCTCCATCGGCTTCACGGGTGTAGACAACATGAGTAAGTTCTGTATTGAGCAATCCTCCCTCAGAAGAAACAC
>JBCBQE010001288.1:0-710 GCA_039820385.1 Cyanobacteria bacterium J06635_10 | reverse complement strand
GCAAATCATTACATAGCTTTGATTAAGAGTCAGAAATATAAAACTGTAATAAAACTCTAAACTACTGTTTACTGGTAACTGACTAACCAGATTCGAGCAGTGAATACTGGTCACTATTGACACTCCCCACGCATAGAATGCGGGGGATTCTTGGTTCATGGACAAAACTTAACCGAGCAGGATTTCTCCAACTTGGCCAGCGGTTCTATCTCCCCAAGCTTATAAGATTCGGTGTGCCCCACCGTACTTAATCCTTTCTGCAAAATATTAATCGCTGCATTGATATCTCTATCTTCTGTGTATCCACAATTATTACAAACATGGGTTCTAGTAGATAAAGATTTCTGCACTCTTTCACCGCAATTAGAACAATTCTGACTTGTATTATGGGGAGCAACAGCAATTGTTAATTTTCCATATTTATAGCCAAAATAATCTAACCAACGACGAAACAACGACCATCCTGCATCACTAATCGACTTAGCTAGATGTCGATTTTTAACCATACCTTTAACATTTAAATCTTCATAAGCGACCAAATCGTTAGACTGGATCAAGCGGAGTGCCACTCTCTTGACAAACTCTTCTCGCTGCCTACTTACTTTTAAATGCTTTCTGGCATATCGAATTCTAGCTCTGTGATAATTTTGGGACTGTGGTTTGTCTTTACGATACTTTTTCGATTTATTTCGATTCAGACGGTTTAATTG
>JBCBQE010001287.1:0-712 GCA_039820385.1 Cyanobacteria bacterium J06635_10 | reverse complement strand
GGATTGGCAAAGTTTAACATTCCCTTCAATGCTGAAGGCAATTCTACCGACTCATCACCAAGATATTCCTGTAAATGCGCTGCAATTTCCGGGTTACTTCTTAAAGCAGGAAGTGCATCGATAAACCTAAATAGCTGCACTCTCAAACCAGGATTGCTCATTGCCCATGCTAATAACTTATCATCAGGACGCATTTGGTCGCGCAATGCCGAGAATAAAGAACGATTTTCCCCGGTTGCGCTTAACAATTGCCGAGCAATTTCCTGTGTCTTTTCTTCGTAGATGTCTTTTTCAATCTGTAATACCACTGATAGCACTCTCCATGTAAAATGTCAGGGGCTCCCATGATAATTTTTTTAGGAGAAAAAAATTATCATGGGTACCCGTCAGGCTTTTTTCATAAAGCTCCTACATTCTATTTTGGCTTTTAAATTTTGCTACCACCACATCCCGAAGAAAAAGTTAAGGATTTGACGGGTACCCATGACATTTACATCTCATCCCTGACAGAAATACAGGCTTGATATATTTTTAGTATCGAAAAGAAGTTTGTTCAGAAAATTTTCTGCTAACCATCGTAAATACATCACCATATTCATCAAAAAAATTATTATTAAAATTTGTCAAAAATATAGTTAAACGAAGGAAGAGCCGAAGTTGGAAGAGCCGAAGTTGGTTGGAATTGAGATGGGGATGAGCGGGCCGAACTCAA
>JBCBQE010001286.1:0-714 GCA_039820385.1 Cyanobacteria bacterium J06635_10 | reverse complement strand
CCACCATCAACATAATCAAAAATAGAGCCATTTTCCCCTGTCGGTGTCATATTGAAATTACCAATTCCGAGATAATAAGTACCTGCTGTAATTGTCGCTCTAATAGTAGATTGACTGGTATTATAAGAATCGTCATTACCTACGACTCCCTTACCTTCAGCATCAAATAACCACAACATAGTATCGAGATTATTTGTGACATTACGTACAGTTGTTGCAGCAAATAAACCGTCGGCTAAATTGATTTGATATAAATCTATATCTTGAGTATCCTCGATAGAACCTACAATAGCATTTGTATCCTGTTCTATATCTTGGAAATTAGATAATGATTGTCCAGCATCTGTTGTTTCTCTAAAAGTTGCAGCATGGGTTACAATTTCCGCAAAAAAATGGGCAGGCTTAGTATGGAAAGATGCCGAATGTTAAACGAGTTAATTGGTTTTAAAGCCTGCCCATTTTTTCAGGCTCTATCTCGGAGCTGGCAATTGTTGAATTGCACCCAAAGAAACAGTAAGTGTAATAGCAGTTTTGAAGAGAGTAGTAAATAATTTCATTTTAAATATTTCCTTGTATAAAAACTTATAGATATGCAATTAAATAACGATAAACGAGTTTCACAAGTAAGAAGTAAGAAGTGTAATCAACTATTGTTTTCCAGCACATTTATAAATTAATTCAATCTGGGAATCACCAGCAAGTTTTTATACTCAT
>JBCBQE010001285.1:0-715 GCA_039820385.1 Cyanobacteria bacterium J06635_10 | reverse complement strand
GGTAATCACCGACCAAGGTAATATGGTAGTTGATGTTAGATTTGATAATATTAGCGATCCAGATAACTTAGAAAAAACACTTAATAATATTCCCGGTGTTTTGGAAAATGGTATCTTCGTCAATTGTGTAAGTAAGGTTTTAATTGGCGAAGTTAAAGACAATAAACCTATTGTTCGGGAAATGTAAAATTGTTGGTTGTTAGTTGTTAATACCATTTTAGCCACCTAACGGTTGGCTTTGTAGTTGTAGCTCCACTCTTTTAGAGTGAGAGCGACTAAGCGCAGCCTCATACAGAATTGGTATAAGCTCTTCCCACTTTATTGCCGGTGTGTTATGGCTACCCAAGGTATGAATGGTTGGGGTAAGTTGGAATTTGCCATAACGCACCGGCAATAAAGTGGGAAGAGCTTATACCAATTCTGTATGAGGCTGCGCTTAGTCGCTCTCACTCTAAAAGAGTGGAGCTACAACTACAAAGCCAACCGTTAGGTGGCTAAAATGGTATTAACAACTAACAACCAACAATTTTACATTTCCCGAACAATAGGTTTATTGTCTTTAACTTCGCCAATTAAAACCTTACTTACACAATTGACGAAGATACCATTTTCCAAAACACCGGGAATATTATTAAGTGTTTTTTCTAAGTTATCTGGATCGCTAATATTATCAAATCTAACATCAACTACCATATTACCTTGGTCGGTGATTACC
>JBCBQE010001284.1:0-716 GCA_039820385.1 Cyanobacteria bacterium J06635_10 | reverse complement strand
GGGATATTGGTACCAAAAATCAAAATGAGAAAATAATTATTCCAGAAAACCCTAGCGCTAGGGATAGTGATACAAAAAATACAATTCGGAAAATTGAAATTGATAAAGAATTGAAATTAAAAGCTATCCAAGCTCATCAAACCCAGAAATATTCCACCCAAAGATTAATTTCGTTTCTCCAATCCGATAATCCCCAAGCCAACTTTGAAACAATCCAAATCCTCCAAAGACGATGTTGTAGCCATCTAATTACAGCAATTCCTCTACCATCACCTCACACGCCACTTGCTACAATGGAGGGAACCTCCGCAACGCAGTGGCTCCCCGTCCTATCGGACACCCCTCTCCTTGTAAAGGAGAGGGGAAGGAAACAAAATTTCTCGGACAAATCTCTACTTAATGAGGAAAGGAAAAGGTCAAACACTCTTCTCCTTAATAAAGAGAGGGGAAGGAAACAAAATTTTTCGGACAAATCTCTACTTAATGAGGAAAGAAAAAGGTCAAACACCCCTCTCCTGAATACGGAGAGGGGAAGGGGTGAGGTCAAATCCCAGACACCTAACCGAGATTGGAATTCCACTTATAACTCAATCCAACAAAGAGATTATCCCAGAAATGAATTAGTAGAATTATTGAAACAACAAGCAGAAACCTGGGGAAATCTCTTTGTTGGATTGGGTTATAAGTGGAATTCCAATCTCGGTTAGGTGTCTGGG
>JBCBQE010001283.1:0-716 GCA_039820385.1 Cyanobacteria bacterium J06635_10 | reverse complement strand
CCTTCTCTGGTGGTAAATGAAATGTTATTGCCATCGAAAATTAATTAAGGTGTTATTACTTTATATGTTGTCACAATATGCTGATGGTGCGTGACGGTAACATCAATTATTAATCATTTTGATTCAAATTCATCAAAACCGTCACACACCCTACAATCTGAATAAATCATGTTTATCCATTGGTGCGTGACGGTAACATCAATTATTAATCATTTTGATTCAAATTCATCAAAACCGTCACACACCCTACAATCTCATCCCAGCCAAAGTAACCCTCACCATAAGAATTCAAGGAAGCATTGTTAAATATATTGTAAATTCTTATCCACACCATAACTAACTATTTTTTTGCAGTTGTAGGGGCACGTGACGGTTACGAAAAATTTTCAAAATCAACGAAATAGATAGAATTTACCGTCACGCACCAATCTACTATTTTTTTCGCAGTTGTAAGATGCTTTTTGAAAATGGTTTTAAGAGACGAATATGATGGAGAAACAACTGTTTAGGTACAACCGTCGGTTTAGAAATGTCAATGCATAGAAATGAAGAGGTTTTATAGATATTGGCACTGCATTTTCGAGGGCTCAGCGATCTGGTGTCATAGCTATATTCAAATAACATTTGATCTTCTCTTGCATGTTCACAGAGCCAAGATACTGTGCCAATATCTATAAAACCTCTTCATTTCTATGCATTGACATTTCTAAACCGAC
>JBCBQE010001282.1:0-717 GCA_039820385.1 Cyanobacteria bacterium J06635_10 | reverse complement strand
ATAAATATTAGAAAATACTTGAAAATATAGTCAACGAACTAAGAATTCATCTTCTAATAAAAATAGCTGAAAACCAATACTTTTAGCTAAAGCAATTGATGCAAGATTTTCATCCCAAGAACTCCATTCTATGATATAATCTCGCTTCAAAGCCCATTCACAAATTGCTGAAACAACTGCTTTACCAATATTTCTTCGACGGTATTCGGGATTAACCAATACTCCAGGGGCAACTACTTTAAAATCTGGTAGTTCAAACAGAAAATGACTTGCTATTCCTACAATTTTTTGGTCTAACATATAACCGTAAATTATAGGATGTTCAATTTCTACAAACCACCGCATTTTCTCTTCAATCGTTTGATGAAGATTTGCTACCATCGCGACATGTTCGGAATTATCTTTAGATAATTTTATGACGTTTGAATCGGGAAATACTTTAAAATCTTTTGGATTCAGATAAAAATAAGGTTCGCGATAACCTTGTCTTTCAACATTATCAAATTTTAATAAATCCAGGACTTACGCAATTGTCACAATACCCAGCTGGTGCGTGACACCACAACCCTTATTAATATATTGAAAATCAGTCAAAGTGTCACAGCACCCTACAAGGAAAATGTGCCGGTTGCGTAAGTCCTAAAATATTCTGCTGTTATTTTTCCACTACAATCTAACTTTTGTAATAAATTCTTAACTGCTTTAGTTTCGTTTTGG
>JBCBQE010001281.1:0-718 GCA_039820385.1 Cyanobacteria bacterium J06635_10 | reverse complement strand
GGCTTCAATTTCTCCCAATTCAATCCGATAACCATTGATTTTTACCTGAAAATCAGATCTTCCTAAAAACTCAATATCCCCTGATGGTAAATATCTCCCCAAATCCCCAGTTTTGTACAATCTTTCCCCAGTCACCGGATGAGTAATAAAGCTAGCATTTGTCTTTCCCTCGTCTTCCCAATAACCCAATGCTAATCCTATCCCCCCAATATAAAGCTCTCCTGTTACCCATATTGGAGTTGGTTGCATTAATTCATTCAATACATAAAATTGTTGGTTGCTAAGAGGTTTTCCGTAAGGTATACTTTTCCAATCTGGGTTAACTGTGGTTATCGGATAGTAAATCGACCAAATTGAAGCTTCTGTTGCTCCCCCTAAACTAACTATTTGAATATCCGAGCAGTTTGATTGAATTTGAAGGGGTAAGTTTAAAGGCAACCAATCTCCACTTAGCAAAGCCAAACGTAATGGTAATGCTGTTGAAAGTGGCTGTGAGGATAAATATTCCGTTAACATTTGCATCAAAGCCGGAACTGAGTTCCAAATAGTAACCCCTTCTTTAACTATTAACTCATACCAGCAAGCAGGATCTTTTAGTGCATCTTGTGGTGGAATAACTATACTTCCCCCAGCCGCGAGGGTACCAAAGATATCGTATACTGATAGATCGAAATTTAATGCTGATATTGCTAAAACACGGTCTTTGTTTCCAATTTCA
>JBCBQE010001280.1:0-721 GCA_039820385.1 Cyanobacteria bacterium J06635_10 | reverse complement strand
AAAATAATATAAATACAATAGGAGAATTAATTTTAAAATCTACAGATCAATTGTTAGAAATTGTAACTTTTAATAAAAATACTTTATTAAAAATAAAGACTAATTTTAAAAAATTTTCGAATTATTTTTAATATTATTTTTAATTTTTTGAAAAAATTAAAAAAAGATTACAATAAAATTTAAAATATAATTTTATTTATTTGGGTTACTAACTCAATGGTAGAGTACTCGGCTTTTAACCGATAAGTTCTGGGTTCAAGTCCCAGGTAACCCAAATGAATAAATTTTTATAATTTTATTCTAAAGTTAATTATTTATAAAATTTTTCATTTTTATACAAATTTATTACCTTTTTTGAATTCAAAAATTTCGATTTGATTTTGTACTTTTATAAAATTCTTTTATTTAGTAGTAAACTAAATAATATTAGCACATAATATTATCAAATCCTATTTAAATATTTAATTATGACTTTAATTTTTCAATTAACACTTTTTGCGTTTATTACTGTATCTTTTCTTTTAGTTATTGGTGTTCCTGTTGTTTTTGCATTACCAAATGGATGGACTGAAAATAAACGTGTAGTTTTTTCTGGAGTTGGTATTTGGATTTTATTAGTTTTTGCTGTTGGAATTTTAAACTCTTTTGTTATTTAAATTAAAACTTTAATTTTAATATTTTTTTAAAATTAAAATTTTAATTTTAAAAAAATATTAAAATT
>JBCBQE010001279.1:0-740 GCA_039820385.1 Cyanobacteria bacterium J06635_10 | reverse complement strand
GAAGTCGGTTGGTTAATTAACCCCTGTTTTAGTCAGCGTATGATTCGTACCTTATACGATAAAGGTGAATGTGTTAGTTTGACTTTGGTTTCCGAAAATAAAAAATGAACATTAATTTATGTTTTAGATTTTCAAAAAATTTTTTATTTTAGCTCTTTTTAAAAGTACGCTTTTGCTGATATACTATTTTTATATAATGGGAATATAATCAAAATTTTTATGCTTAGCAATATTCCGATTATATAAAATTCACTCTTCCATAATACCATTTTTCCCCTCACCTCCACCATTGAATCGATTTTTTTTCGATGTTACTTTTTTTAACAAATCAGGTTAATTAATCCTTGTGTTCGTCAGCCCATGATTGGCAATATAACGATAAGGGAGAATGGGTTAGTTCGACTTTGGTTACTGAAAGGAAAATTTGAAAATTAATTTATGTTTTTAGGTTTCAAAAATTTTTGACTTTAGCTACTTCTAAAATTACGCTTTTGTTGATATACTAATTTTATATAATGGAAATATTTTACAAATTTTTATCGCAGCTAAAATTCCCATTGTAAAGGTTTATTTTTCGATAATACCATTTTTCCCCTCACCTCCACCATTGAATCGATTTTTTTCGATGTTACTTTTTTAACAAATCAGCTTAAAATTAATCCTTGTGTTCGTCATGGGTACCCGTCAAGGGCACCCATGATTCAACCTTGCAAAAATAAGGGGCAATGGAATAGTTTAAC
>JBCBQE010001278.1:0-743 GCA_039820385.1 Cyanobacteria bacterium J06635_10 | reverse complement strand
GGTGTTTTGATGATTCCTACACTGTTATCCGCAATCACCTGTTTCATCATCGCTTTTGTTGCAGCACCTCCTGTTGACATCGATGGTATCCGCGAGCCTGTTGCAGGTTCCTTAATCTACGGAAACAACATCATTTCTGGTGCTGTTGTACCTTCTTCTAACGCTATCGGTTTGCACTTCTACCCCATCTGGGAAGCAGCTTCCTTAGATGAGTGGTTGTACAACGGTGGTCCTTACCAGTTGGTAGTATTCCACTTCTTAATTGGAGTATTTTGCTACTTAGGTCGTGAGTGGGAATTATCCTACCGCTTAGGTATGCGTCCTTGGATCTGTGTTGCTTTCTCCGCTCCTGTAGCAGCAGCAACCGCAGTATTCTTGGTATACCCCATTGGTCAAGGTTCTTTCTCCGATGGTATGCCTTTAGGTATCTCTGGTACCTTCAACTTCATGTTCGTGTTCCAAGCTGAGCACAACATTTTGATGCACCCCTTCCACCAATTAGGTGTAGCTGGTGTATTCGGCGGTTCCTTGTTCAGTGCTATGCACGGTTCTTTGGTAACTTCCTCCTTGGTACGTGAAACCACCGAAACCGAATCTCAAAACTACGGTTACAAGTTCGGTCAAGAAGAAGAAACCTACAACATCGTAGCTGCTCACGGTTACTTTGGTCGTTTGATCTTCCAATACGCTTCCTTCAACAACAGCCGTAGCTTACACTTCTTCTTAGCTGCTTGGCCTGTAGT
>JBCBQE010001277.1:0-745 GCA_039820385.1 Cyanobacteria bacterium J06635_10 | reverse complement strand
AACTCCCACATTCAATGTGGGGGAGGAAAGGGACAACGGTACAGTGGGCGTACCGTGACGCATTTCCAGTGGGTGATTAGCCCGCACAAATGGTAAAGTTAGCTTTCTCCCAAAGGGAAACGCTACGCGTTACTAAAGCCGAGTCCTGCCGCGAGCACTCGGCTTGCGTCGCCCGGAGGGCGATACACGAAGTGACTCGTCAGAGTAACGACATTGTTTAGAGTCGGTAACTATCCGAGCAGCACTGGTTTAAACCATACACCTGTTTAACTACTCAGTTATAGAGCAAAGGATGCCGCGATCGCATCTTTTAGGATTAAATTTAACGAGTAGTCTAAACATAGTACTTAAAAGTACTGAGTCTGCTGAGGCAGCGCGGTCTTGGGGAGCCATTACTCGGCTAGGGTTCCCCGACTTGTTAGCGAAGCTCCTCTGAAAGAGGCACCAAATGGCGTGGTTTCCCCCACTCGCTGTTGCCGCGAGCTGCACACTTCGTGTATAAGTGCGAAGCTGCGGCTCACGCGGAGCGCGACCTACGCGTTGTATGCCCTTACTTTATGTCGTCCCGGAGGGACTTAGGGCTATTGAGATACCCGAAGGGTCAACTAGAGCCTACAGAACATGTCTGTGAGCTTCCCAGCTTATAGCCGAGGGTCGTTGACAGAATCAAGGATTAACAATATGAAAGTAGATTGCTGCCACCAATACATTACCAGCTAGCAGAATGGCGCTAACTATAGTGCGG
>JBCBQE010001276.1:0-752 GCA_039820385.1 Cyanobacteria bacterium J06635_10 | reverse complement strand
ATTAGTTTTCTTTTGTTTGCGGAAGATGGCTTCGGTTCTCTTATGTAGAAACCATAATGAAAATCTAGAACCATCCATTTTACAGAATTTATGATAATTCCTCCATCCACGAACTATCGGGGCTAACTTGCACGCTTTTACTTCGGCACCATAGTTAGAGTTGTTGATGATTTCTTTGCATTTCTTTTGAAAAGATTTAAAGTTTTCCTCTGAGGGAGTGCTTCTAAACTTTCCATTTTTCTGGACTTTAAAATGCCAGCCTAAGAAATCGAAACCTGTCGTAGCGAATGTTATTTTTGTCTTCTCTTCACTTATTTCCATCCCTCTTTCTGTTAAGAATGCCTTAACTTTTGAAAGAACTTTTTCAGCGTTGTCTTTTGGTTTAAGAATTATTACCATGTCGTCCGCATAACGCACTGACTGGTGTATATTTTCAATACCATTTAATGCAATGTTGGCTAATAATGGGCTGAAAACTCCTCCTTGAGGAGTACCTTGTTCAGGAAACCCAGGAAAAACTCCTGCCTTGAGAGACCGGAATATTCCTTGTTTGATGCCTGCACAGGCGATAAGATTGTCCATTATAGATTTATGAGAGATTCTATCAAAACACTTTTTGATATCCAGTTCGATTATTCTTTTCCCATATCCATTTACCTTGGAGTTGAGGTTTTGGAATAAAAATTTCTGGGCATCTTGGGCGTTTCTACCAGGTCTAAATCCATAACTTCTGGCGTGAAATGTTGCTTCAT
>JBCBQE010001275.1:0-765 GCA_039820385.1 Cyanobacteria bacterium J06635_10 | reverse complement strand
TGATTATTTTGTTTTTATTAGACCAGATGTAGCGATAATGTTACCAATTACTGGCGATGGAGAAGTTGTTTTTGTAAGGCAATATAGACATGCTATAGGTGATTTTTTTATTGAACTTCCTGCTGGTGGTTTTAATCCAGAAGAAGAAAGCGGTGAGGTTGCAGCAATCAGGGAGCTTGAAGAGGAAACTGGTTATGTTGCATCAGTTGTAAGGAAGATAGGAACGCTTTATGATAAACCGAGTAAGGATACTACTCAATTACATTTATTTATCGCAGAAAATGTTGTGAAAACTGGTAAGCGAAAGTTAGATGTTACAGAAGAAATTGAAACGATATTAATTCCGATAGATTCGATTTTGGAGAAAATTATGAAAGGTGAAATTTCTGTTGCCGGTACTGTGGCGGCTTTATTTTTGGGTTTGAATTTAGTTAAATAGGGAATAGGGAATTGGGAATAGGGAATTGGGAATTGGGAATAGGGAATTGGGAATTGGGAGTAGGGAATTGGGCATTGTTCATTGATCATTGTTCATTGATCATTGTTCATTGATCTATTTATCTTCGCCATTGCTGCAAAATGTAATTGTAAAAAGCTTCTTTATCTACTTTATCCATCACTGAAACTTTTCTTCCTCCAGGAGATATTTTTGTTCTTCCTTGACTCCTACCTTCGGCAATAATTTCTGTTTCTATTTCTTTTAATTCAAAAAATTCTGGATGTGCTAAATAAGCTGTTGCTAATACATCCCAAAAATAATAATCT
>JBCBQE010001274.1:0-766 GCA_039820385.1 Cyanobacteria bacterium J06635_10 | reverse complement strand
CAGGAAATAAGCAAATATTCTGAAATTGCTTCTCTTTACTACTATAAAAAATCACGATATTACTTCATATCTACGCAATAGGTAGTAGCTTGGAGTGCTATTGCTGTGAATCTCAGCATCGTATCAATAGCACCTTGTATTTCTGACATTCAGCGCAGCCATGGGAGCGATAAGCCCGAAGGGCATGCGCGGAGCGTACGCATCTGGAACCAAAAATCTAAGAATGTGTTTATAAAATAAATCTTAAATGTAGGGTGTGTTATGGCAACCCTTGGTATAAATGGTTTGAGTAAGTTGGAATTTGCCATAACGCACCATTCAATCGGTGCGACCTTAGCCATTCAAGTTATCATTAAAAATGATATGTAGTCGTGGGTCTAACACACCCGACAAAAATTTTATTTGTTATTTCTAAATATACCAATTCTGTATGAGGCTGTGCTGAATTGCTCTCAGCCTGGAAGGCGTATCGCTACACTTACAAAGCCCACCTGCGTGGCCTGAATTAAGCGCATCTTTATAAAGAAATGGTATTACTGTTTTCTTGTGATAACAATAATTTTCCCACCCACCTAATTATTCAGTTGATAAAAATTTTAAAGGGCAGACAAAAAGTCTGCCCACAGTTATATAAAGCTTTGAAGTGCATAAACCACGAGGGTTTAGCTTCTTGGGCACACGAATTTTTCCGGTATCCGTGTTATCCTAGTCTCTCAACTAGCTCCTCAAGCGTGAATTCCGGCACTCCCTGCCGTACATTTTCTAT
>JBCBQE010001273.1:0-772 GCA_039820385.1 Cyanobacteria bacterium J06635_10 | reverse complement strand
CTTTGTTGGGGAAGTTGTGATTGGTTTTCTATTCGAGGTTGAATAGCTGTTGAAGAGTCATCGATATCATTATTATCAGCAGTTGTAGAGTCGAATTGCGGTTGTAATGATTGAGATTTTAAGAAATTTGTAGGTTTCGATGTAATATTGAAATCAGATTTTTGTAACTTTGCAGTGTTATTATGTGATGTCGCTTCCACTGATGGTAAACCAGTAGAAGTATTTTTAATGATTTGACGTAAAGGTTTTACTGATAAAACATTTTGCGAATCAGGAGTTATTTCTGGTTGTGGTTGAATATCAATCTTTTCCGAATCAATATTTTCAGAAGTAGGATTTATTAATGTAGAATTATTTTGAATTGGAATTGGTTCGGATTTTGCTGTCGAAATAGCAGGGTTTATCGAATCAGTCAACTCGCTTCGCTCGAAGCCCGAAGGGCTTGGTCAAATCCTTATCCAGCGACTCATCAATATTATCGGAATTAGTTAATTGCGCTATATTTTGCGAGTGACTCTGTATTTCTGATGATAAGAATTCTTGTACTAAATTAGAAGTTGCGAAATTAGACTATTTTACCAAAGGTAAAGATTGTCCCAAAGGTTTACGAAGCACTATACTTTCTGTCACTGCTTCTGAACTTGTGGTTGATAAATTAGTATTTATATCCTCACTCTTCACCTCGCTGCTGATTTTTTTATTAACAAAATTTTGAAAATTAGGATTATCATAAATTTCTTTTTTCTTCTGAATTTGTGGTAACTCAACCTCT
>JBCBQE010001272.1:0-789 GCA_039820385.1 Cyanobacteria bacterium J06635_10 | reverse complement strand
AGCTACTTCACTCACTGATAATGTAGTTGAATTTATGGCATTACAACTACAAAAATTGCCAGAATCAACTCAGAATATTTTAAAATTAGCTGCTTGTATTGGCAATCAATTTGAGTTGAAAACACTGGCAATAGTTTGTCAAAAATCTGAAAATGAAACAGCCGAAAATCTATGGAAAGCTTTAGAATCTGGTTTTATTTTGCCTACCAGTGAAGTTTATAAGTTTTATCTCAAATCTGAAAAAAGACAAAATAAATTACTTCGAGAACAGGTTGTAAGCTATAAATTTTTACATGACAGAATTCAACAAGCTGCTTATTTTTTGATACCCCAGGAGCAAAGACAAGTTACTCATTACCATATTGGACAACTGCTACTGGAAAAAATTCCTCCAGAATCTAGAGAAGATAGAATTTTTGAGCTAGTTAATCAATTAAATTATGGAATTGCTTTAATTAATAAACAATGCAAACGAAATGAATTAGCCCAACTCAATCTTATTGCTTGTTGTAAAGCTAAAAGTGCTACCGCGTATCAAGCTGGAAGAGAATATGGGAACATCGGATTATCTTTGCTAGGAGAAAATAATTGGGAAAGAGAATATGAAATTAGTTTAGCCTTCCATAATGAATTGGCTGAATTAGCTTCTCTATGTGGTGACTTTGAAGCGATGGAAAAATTTGTGGAAACCGTCATCCTCAAAGCAAACACTTTAGTAGAACAAGTCAACGTTTATCGAATTAGAATTCAAGCAAAGTTTTCCCAGAATCAACTTGCCCAAGCAGTTAC
>JBCBQE010001271.1:0-792 GCA_039820385.1 Cyanobacteria bacterium J06635_10 | reverse complement strand
TTATTTGTGCCGACTTACTTACCAATTTTTTCTCAACCTACCCTTTGTCTGGAATAAATTCGGTGCATCTTTGTAAACAAATAGTATAAGCTGCAGACGTAAGTATCTTGTCCGCATATGAGTCATCAGTTATACTTGCACGTTTTCCCGTCTATAAACCTCGCACTCTTATATAGTACATATGAACTATAAAAATGTCAAGTTGTACTCAGCGTAACTAAAGCATGGGAACCCTTGACAATTTTCTTTTTGTAACTAAGCGTGCGCGTTAATATAGGATTCCTGCGCAGAATTTTGTTAGCGCAAGCCGGGTTAGCCGTCTTCGTAACGCACTGCTCTGTAAACTTTTGGTGCGTTAAGACATTCCGCTCTTAGCAGTCTGTAAGACTTAAATTTTTAAGCGCAAGCGCACGCTACGCGATCGAGTTTCTAACCTGATTCACATAGTAATAAAAATATTTTTCAACATCTCCATTTCGGATGATTTATTAGATTAGGATTCCTAAGTGAAAATAACCCATAGGTATCAATTATAATTACATCCTGAGAATGGTTAAAGTCAGCGCTATTTTTTGTAGCATAAGGTTTGTATATTTAAAGTCTAGAATATAACTTTATAGTCTAATTCGATATGTTCACTTTTTATTGATAAGAAAAAATTAATATATAGAGGTAGAAGGAGAGTTGATTTTCCTTCTACTTAAATAAGTATATAACTAACTACTTTCCACAAAACTAAAATATAGAAGAAACTCGTAAATCATAGCAAATAACTGATAGAGACTATAAAAT
>JBCBQE010001270.1:0-800 GCA_039820385.1 Cyanobacteria bacterium J06635_10 | reverse complement strand
TCCCAAAGAATCCAGAACCTTCTAGTAAAGTTTTTAGCTCTAAAATAGTACTTCGCCAAATCACCATTGATTTGCTTTCATCAACAACCAAAGCTAATTCCAACAAAGGTTCTGGATTCTTTGGGAATGTACGTACTTGGGGATTGATAACTAATGAAGACGGAGAAATTAGCTTTCGTCCGGGAATTGGTAAACTGAGTAATAAACAACGTTGTGCAAATCATCGAGAGTTGATCGATCCCAATGGAAGGCGTTTAATTTTAATTGTCAGTGATTGTGTTACCCTGGTAATGTCTGGGAGTGGTGTGAAGATAGCTGGCATGAGAATTATAATGGAGTACCAACTGATGGCAGTCCTGTTATCTTAAATAATGAAATTTACAAATTGCTGCGTGGCGGCTCGTGGGACACCGATTCGAGGTACTGTCGGTGTGCGTTTCGCTACAGCTACGAGCGCGACTACTGGTACGCCTTCATCGGGTTTCGGGTTGTCGTCGCTTCCCCCAGGACTTAGCCCTTGGCACTCTAACCCTCTTATTCTTTACACTTCTTTATAAGAATTACAAAAAGCCAAGTGGTGCGTGAGGGGTTTAAGAATTATAACCACGCAGAAAATTTATCAAAGTGTCACACACCCTACAATCTAGATATCTGAATATTTTTAATTTTTCCGGAATTCTGGAAACGCGAAATTTTTTTTCATGACGATAATATGGGATAATATAATTATCAGGTTGATATTCTTATAATGGGAATCTGTGCCAAATTTTTTCAAGTCGTAATATTCCCATTATCTTAAT
>JBCBQE010001269.1:0-807 GCA_039820385.1 Cyanobacteria bacterium J06635_10 | reverse complement strand
GTCTCTACACAGGTTTCATGTTTTTGACAAAATGTATATAAATGCAATTCATAGTAAAATTGCAGCAACGCCAAAAATGCAATTCAAAATTGGTCATCCGTACTTAGTATGCTAAAAAAAATAATAAAAAAGGGAACTCTTAATAGAGAATAAAAAAATAGTATTTATCGTTTGTATCAATAAATAAGGTTAATAACTATAGAATAGGTAGCATTTCAAGTATTCTATTCAAAAATTCAGCAAGCCCTATGTACTGAAGAATCTTCAAAATTTATATATTGCGCCATTGTAAACCGCTTGCGTTCGTCAAAAGTCTAAAGTCATTAAACCCACATTAGCTCCTTGAAATCAATTTCAAGGGTTATACACAAAGTATGTAAAAACGCACTGAAAACCTTATGCATATAAAGCTCGGAATTTATTCCAAGGCAGTTATTAAGAATGGTGCAAGATGTCAGTTAAAATTGACTGATTATTAATCAAGCTACTTAAGATTCATAACTACTAACAACCAACCACTAACAACTAACAACTAACCACTAACTTCTTCTATGAAAGCCAAAATTGAAGACGACATACTATACATAAACCACGAAGATTTACCGGAGTATAAAAAAGGTGGTTCAGTGGTAAGAAATAGCTATTTTTGGGCATTGCGCTCGATTGCGGGTAAAGCTGGGCGTTATGGGGATTGGGAGTATGAAAGCGAAGTTTGGTTTGCTTTATCGAGGATGTTGATGTCTTTTACTGAGTCGGGATATTTGGGTATAAGAGAAACAATTTTGGAGTTTCCCCAATCTACGGAGA
>JBCBQE010001268.1:0-819 GCA_039820385.1 Cyanobacteria bacterium J06635_10 | reverse complement strand
GATGCAGATCACTTTTGCTTTGAGTGGGGTTCGTTTTGGACAACTAGGTAGTTCCGAGCTAATGGGGTTTGTAGAACAAGGCGATCGCCAAATTCTACGAAATTTCCAGGCTGAATTGTTACAAATTGAGAGTGAAATTAAAAGTCGCAATCAACAACGTCTCTCCAAGGATGGCGTAGAATATCCCTACTTGCTTCCTTCACAAATTCCTAATAGTATCAATATCTAATAGAGGTAAGGGGTAAGGGGTGATGACTAATGAGTAATAAGTAATGAGTAATAAGTAAGGAGTAAGGGGTAAGAGGTAATAAAAAAAGTAATCTAGCGACTCAACGCCTGCAGAGTTAATACTGAGAAGAAAAAGTCCTCAATCTTCCCCACGCCACTTGCTACAAGTCGGGGAACCCGCCCAACGCAGTGGCTCCTCTTCCCCACGCCACTTGCTACAAGTCGGGGAACCCGCCCAACGCAGTGGCTCC
The DNA here is from genome assembly GCA_039820385.1 of Cyanobacteria bacterium J06635_10. Taxonomy (GTDB): domain Bacteria; phylum Cyanobacteriota; class Cyanobacteriia; order Cyanobacteriales; family Nostocaceae; genus Rivularia. Next base: position 340 of record JBCBQE010001268.1, on the reverse strand, counting down.
TCTCCCCCCTCTCCTCTTATCTAATTAGTTGAGAAACTTTCTTGCCCATTAGGTTCAGGTGGAGAAACATGGTTTAATTCGCGTCGCCGCTGTGATATTGTGCTATATACTAAATTCCTAGCCCGGTTGACACCTCCTAGTGGTCGATGTGCTTCTAGAGAATGCCAGGGATTGTATGAGAGATGCTCGCAGAATTCCATTTGCTCGTCGGAATCAAAGGTTTGAGGGGGAATTTTAATCGTAGCTACTTTGATGAAAGGTGAGTCCCATTCTACGGTAGCATCTTCGATTGGCATCTTTGCTGGATCGGTTTGTAACTGCACCAAGAAATCAAAACTAG
>JBCBQE010001267.1:0-827 GCA_039820385.1 Cyanobacteria bacterium J06635_10 | reverse complement strand
CAACGAACTATTATGTTAGTCATGGCTTTGGCTGGTGGATTGGCGGGTTTGGCTGGTAGCTGTGAAGTCATGGGGTTGAAATATCGTTTATTTGAAGAAGTTTCACCCGGTTATGGTTTTGATGCGATCGCCATTGCCTTTCTCAGTCGTGGTAGTGTCTTAGGTGTAGTCTTAACTTCTCTGTTTTTTGCAGCATTGCGGAGTGGTGCGAATGTAATGCAGCGTAGTGCCGGTGTTCCCGTAACCGTAGTGTTTGCCATTCAGGGGTTAACAGTGTTGTTTATTGCCATTGGTTTAGCCTTGGAATCTCGGATACAGCGGATTTCACCCGAGCAGTAAAATTGATTTTTCCCAAATAATTTTAGATTTTAGATTTTAGATTTTGGATTATGAATGGTTGAGGGGCCCCTAGCTTGCGTTCGTATCAAGGTAATAAGTATTATAGAATAAGGGTTTTAACCTTTTAAAACAGGTACCTTATTTACGCCATGATGTACTAGTTTCAACTATGGAAACAATCTAAAATCGTAAATCCAAAATCCAAAATTGTTTGACTCCCCTCTCTTTGACAAGGAGAGGGGCTGGGGGTGAGGTTTTTCAACCAAAAATCCCTATCCAAAATTTTTGTTGAACAATCATTCCAAAATGTGTTATTCTAATGGAAGAACAGCAAATTGACAGTTATGGCTAGACAAAAAGAATTCGAGAAAGAGGAGGTTTTAGAAAAAGCAATGGAAGCTTTCTTGCGTTTTGGCTTTGAAGGTACATCCATGCAAGATTTAGTTGAAATTATGGGGATCAACCGGGGTAGTATTTACGCTACTTTT
>JBCBQE010001266.1:0-840 GCA_039820385.1 Cyanobacteria bacterium J06635_10 | reverse complement strand
GAAAAAATCAGATATTTTAAATCTAGAAATTCAAGCTTTACTCAAAGATAGACTTAGTAATTATAAAATTCCTAAAATCTGGATTTCCGTTGCTTCATTACCCCGGAATTCTCAAGGTAAAATTAATCGTCAACAGCTTTATGACATTGCCTTTGCATACGCTTAATTGCCACAGCCGGTTATTAAAAAAGACGTAGCATTGCTACGTCTCTACATTAAGTTTCATGTGTACTACAAAGTATTTGTAGCCCAACTATTCGAGGGTGAGGGCTAATGAAAATTTAAAAACATTTCCTAACGCAATCTCTCCAAATAATTTACTATTTCTGCTGACAATCCTTTTTTTTGTCTGCTTGTTGCATCAATACAAACATGACGAGTCATTGCTTTAGCAGCGAGCTTATCATTGACGTGAATTTGATAATTAATTTCAAATTGCTCAACGCCGATTTTAATCGGAGTCAAGCTAACAAGTAACTTATCCCCACAATACATAGGGCGAATAAAATCGGATTGAGTATGAATGATTGGAAAAGCAGTAGATGGATTTGTAAAAAATTGTTTAATATCAATTCCTAATGACTCTAAAGATGCTTCATAAGCTTCGTGACATATAGCTAAAATATTTGCAAAGTAAACTACCCCAGCCGCATCGGTATCTTGAAAGCGAATGGTGCGATTGTAAGTGAAAGTCATTTGGGAGAGAAGAGAGAGGAGCCACTGCGTTGCCGAGGTGCCCTCGGTTGTAGCAAGTGGCGTGGGAGAGAGGAGCCACTGCGTTGCCGAGGTGCCCTCGGTTGTAGCAAGTGGCGTGGGGGAGAGGAGCCACTGCGTTGCCGA
>JBCBQE010001265.1:0-852 GCA_039820385.1 Cyanobacteria bacterium J06635_10 | reverse complement strand
TTTAGTAGTTAGCGAACAAGCTTTACAACATTTAACTAATGCTGAACAATATCAAATGCGTTTTCTCGATCGAGTCATAGTTAAAGGAAGAAGTGAAGCGATCGCAATTTATGAAATATTAGATGGAGAATTAGAAGAAATTCGCAATTTGAAATTACAAACACTAGCAGACTTTGAAAATGGATTAGAACATTATCGCTGTGGCGACTGCGCTCAAGCTAAGGAATATTTTGAAAAAGTTGTCGCAGTTAATTCCTCAGACAAGGCAGCAGTATTATATTTAGAAAGAGTACAAGAATTACAACAAAGGGGAATTCCCGAAGATTGGTGTGGAATATGGGCAATGACGAAGAAATGAACAATTATCAATGAACAATGAACAATTCCTAACAGCTAACTCCTAACTCTTTACCCACAAAGCCAAGCCACCACCTCTACCTCGTGCAGCAATATAGTTATCTTCGATCAAAAAGTAGCTAAAAAATGCTTGCTGCTTCAAAGTCTGCTTGTCACGAGATGGAACCTTAAAAAATGGGGCAGCCTTGTTACAAGCATGGTAGCGTTGTTTCGGAGTATTTTCGATATGATCGGCTGCCCCATTTTTTTGCGGAAATTGTAGGTCAAAATTTTTTTCTCTTTCTTCTCCACCGCGAATATAACCTTGATATAACTTTAATCCCGATAAAGATAACCGCATTTTGGTAAAATCAAAGGCGAGTATGTTTTTCTTTGACCAAAACTGCACTGGACCTGTTAAAACTATTTTTAGTAAACCTAATTCTACTGAATTTTCAACATTTCCTTTTTCTGGCGTGTCTTCTAATTGACTGTAAGAAAGTTGAATTTTTACCC
>JBCBQE010001264.1:0-925 GCA_039820385.1 Cyanobacteria bacterium J06635_10 | reverse complement strand
TGTCACTGTCATATCGGATACGTGCATCTCGATTATTTAGAATTAGATAAAGTCTTTGGCTCGGGGATTTTGGAGAGGATTCCGAGTTAACCTCACCCCGTACCCCTCTCCTTGTGAAGGAGAGGGGGGAGAGGGGGTAGAGGGGGAAGAGGGGGTAGAAACAGAATATGCTTTCACGAAGATTATCGGTGAAACAAGCGCAGCATTTTCAGATTGCTTCCTTCCGCTTTACACCACTCGCCATGACAATCTTACTCCCAACGCGAAGATTACCCATAGCCTAGATTGTATTGAACGATTCGTGTTAACCAACACACTTGTTGGGTTTCCTTCCGACAACGGAATGGCTCCCCAACCTTAGAGTTACTCCTGCTTTCTTCATTAACTGTTCACTGTTCACTGATAACTGTTCACTGATAACTGTTCACTGTTCACTGATAACTGCTCACTGATAACTGTTCACTGTTATAAATGTATTATCCACCCAGAGGAGAAAATCATGACTGAGTATAGAAGAGTAGAATACCGCATCGGTAAAGACGGTAAAATTACTGAAACCGTCATCGGTGCTTCTGGTGCTGGTTGTACCGAAACCACTTCTGGAATTGAAGACGCATTAGGTAAAGTTGAATCTCAAGAATTGCTACCAGAATATTACGAAGGAGAAGAAAACATCACTTCAACAGAAAATCAATCGTTAAAAAACAACAACGGATAAGATCGAAGGTAGAAATCAATTATAAATTGTTCATTGTTCATTGTTCATTGTTCATTGTTCATTGTTCATTGTTCATTGTCTCCCCCCTCCAATCCACCATGATTATCTACACATCACTAACAATCATCTTCATCTCGATCGCAATCCTTGCGTCTCTGAAGTTTCTCTTCGCAATCATTTACGCTACGGGAAATCCTAATGACGAAT
>JBCBQE010001263.1:0-945 GCA_039820385.1 Cyanobacteria bacterium J06635_10 | reverse complement strand
GTCGCAATTAGATCCTGAATCTCACCGAGGGCAACAACTGCAGAATAACGAACAACTCTGTGATTGTCTTTAGATACAGCTTGTATCAGTAATGGTAATGCTTTAGGAGCTTTAGAAAATCCTAGATGGAGTGCAGCTCCAGAACGAACCGAGGGATTCGTATCATTCTGGAGAACATCAAGTAATTTATCGACCACTTTGTCTGGCAATTGCATACCTAATCGAGTACCTAAGAAGCCTATTGAGTCAACAGTGTTTGAACGCACAATCCAATCATCGTCTGATAAAGCTCGCATGAGCAGCGGGAAAGCTAAGCTACTACCTGTTTCAGCAAGTAATTTAATAGCTATCTTCTTGGATTCGGAGTCCTCTTCCAGTCGTTTCTCCAATATACTCACCACCTGCTGAGGAATATGTCTACCAAGATGTTCAGCAGCTTTGTTCCTAACCATTGAGTCTTGGTGATTCAGTGCTTGTTTTAAGCATTCAATCGCATTTTTCCCTTGTAAATCCCCTAAATAGTCCACTACAAAGCTACGAACTAGCCAGTCTTCATCGTTATTCAACAGGCGACATAGGTGTATAGCTACATCATCACTACACAGCTCTTTTAAGGATAATGCTGCGATACGTCTAACACTAGCATCCTTGTCGTTTAACGACTGGACCAGATGATCTTTAACAAGATGTTTATCAAATTTAGCTAATGCCCGCGCCGCTCGCCATCGATGATTTGAATCACCATTTTGAAGACTATTCAGTAAGAATGGAATAGTTTCCGAGGACCGTGCTTGCTGTAAAAGCCAAATTTTAAGAGAGTCTTGACAGTCTTTTTCAAGAAGGAGTTTGATTGTTTTCTTTTGTAAAGATTTGGATGTGGCACCAGCTAACCTTGCACCAAGTCGAAGGTCAATTTCCAATGCTAACTGAGTTACTTGAATTGCG
>JBCBQE010001262.1:0-953 GCA_039820385.1 Cyanobacteria bacterium J06635_10 | reverse complement strand
CAGGGAATAAAAAAATAGTATTTACTATCAAGTTAATTTATACAGCTTCGTCCCTTTGTCTAGTAATAATTTCAAGCTTTGGAGCAACTAACCATACTATGTACTGAATAACCATACTTTTTACAAATATTTATAATTGCTAGCTAGCTCTAATAATTAAGCTTTATTTTGCTTGAAACATAAATCGCAATCGCTATTAGTATCATACGTCTCAAAATTGGTATAACCCGGAAGAAGTTTGCTGAATATCTGTGTAATTTCCCGCAGTTGGTTTTTGAAATGAAACCCATCTGTAATATGACGGGTACCCATGAAATTTTTTTTAGGAGAAAAAATCTCATGGGAGCCCTTGACTGTTTATAAATATCTTGAGTTCCCTATTACCCCACCCCTTTATCCCCTCCCCTCGACAAGGGAGGGGAAATAAATATGAATGTAGAGACGAGATATATCCCCTCTCTACAACCGAAGATTAAACAAAATTAATTCAATTTAACTAAAACATATGGGTTTAATTCCCCACCGTCACACGGTGGAGGAATTGAGTTGGGATCGCTCATCCCCATCTCAATTCCAACCAACTTCTATCTTCCTTCTTCCTTCTTCCTTCGTTTAACCCTTTAACTGACTAAATCCCCAATCCAACCAATGAGTTAAAGCTTCCATATCCGTGGATTCCACCGTTGCACCACCCCAAATACGCAACCCTGGAGGTGCATCGCGGTAGGAACCAATATCGTAACCAACGCCTTCTTTTGCCATCAAGGATACTAACTCCTTGGCTTTGGCTGCTTGTTCATCTTTGGATAAAGATTTATACCATTCATCAACAATCTTTAAACATATAGAAGTGTTGGAACGAATCGATTTATCTTCTACTAAAAAATCAATCCAGTCAGATTTGGCTACCCAATCTTCTAAAACCTGTAAATTTTGATGGGAACGCTCAATTA
>JBCBQE010001261.1:0-965 GCA_039820385.1 Cyanobacteria bacterium J06635_10 | reverse complement strand
TATTGCGATCTTAACAGCTTCAGTAATTGTAAACGGTCCAGCACAAAATCCCAACACCAACCCCGATTTAATGTGGTTTATCATTTTTCTGGGAATATTAGCCCCTATTCTATCTTTAGTAATTGCGATCGCTGGAGGTTTTGCTGTATTCAATGCTATTAGTAATACCGCTTCTTGGGTTAAAGAAAGAGTTTAAAATAAGTTATGAGTTAGGAGTTATGAGTTATGAGTTAGGAGTTGGGAGTTGGGAGTTAGGAGTTATGAGTTAGGAGTTAACTTATGAAAGGATCCCAATTTATAAAAAAAACGATTTTATACTTGATAAATAAAGTTTCGATCTGACAAATTTTGTTTTCTAAGCGTAATTGTAATTTGTCTTATCTATATTAGAATAAATAATTAAAGAAAAAAGATATTGTAATTAATATCCCATTACCTATAGGAATCCTACTTGAAAATTTAAAAAACTGTGCTAAATTTTAATTCTCTATAATCAAGACAGTAAGAGTACCTGTTTACAAAAATAATTTCCCGCAAATCAAATCCTATTCCTATACAATTTACAACCCCGTGAGTTCCTAACTTAATAACAGACGTAGCACTGCTACGTCTCTACAACTAACTCCTAACTCCTAACTTTTGATCATGGTACGTTTACTTGAAAAACGAAAACGAAAGGGAAATCTGTTAGTAACCTTTGCTGTTGCAACTTTTGGTTTACATTTATTAACTTTACTTTTATTAATAATTCAAGGATTGACGATTCGTCAATTAAGTGTACAGAAGCCTCCGACTTCTGTACAATTAGTTGATGGTAAACCTGTAAATAACGACTCGGAGTTGCAGCGAAAACCCGAAAAAATTCGCGAATTCGTGAGTAAAACCATGATATCAATGTTTAATTGGTCGGGTAAACTGCCAGCGCAAAATATCAATCAAGCTACTAACCCAAAAAAAGATTTAGG
>JBCBQE010001260.1:0-1005 GCA_039820385.1 Cyanobacteria bacterium J06635_10 | reverse complement strand
TCAAAGAAATAAGGGAAAATTAAAAAGGAACGGCAAGAAGCCAAACCTTCGAGGACGTGATTAAGACACTAAACCCTAAATTACGGGGATGGTTGGTTAGCGAAAGCGAATCATTATTTAAGCTCCGTCATGATAAAAGAGTGAAATTAGGTTGACACACTCTAACCAAAAGGTAAGTGGGCAGGTTGCAGGTAGTCCATCCGCCCCGCAACAAAGGGACATAATTCCCACCGGAGTAGAGATGAAACCCACCCCAGTTGGATGTTAGATACGCGAAACACGGTAAACCCCACCAGTTCTTGTATCAGGTCGAAGATATCAAGTAGGTCAACCGTAAGGAAGACAGAATTACTGAGGGGGTAAAGGATGCAGGATAAAGCGAATGCGGGGAACAAACAAGGTGGAAAATCTTGTTCACCTTCATAAAACCTGCCACCAACATACCCACACAAGGAAACGCTCTGAAAGACAGGAGGCTTGAGCCGGATGATGCGAAAGGGTCAAGTCCGGTTCTTAGGGGAGGGGTACACGGCGACGTGTGCCTCCTTACCCGACCAGAAGCGCTACGGTAAAGCTAGTGCGATTCGTTTAGTCGAAATGAGTCAAGTATCCTAGAAAGACTCAGGGATGACTAGCTGGGTATAGAAGAGGAAATCTCTAATTAAAACCCTGATAACTAAATAACCATGCAGGTGCGTATAAAACACAACTCCTGCCCCGTAGGTGCAACGGTGACAGCATCACCCCTTGGGTAGCGACTAGTCCTCAATCCCAAAAGCGGGGTGAAAAGGTGGCAATACCTGAAGCCCACTCCGGTACCCATCAAGCAAGTATGCTACGAGCAAAACCTCAGTTTGAAGTCCTGCGTAACCATCGTTACCAATAAATACTGGCAGAGTATAGGCAACAACAATTGGGTATTCGCGGTTAAACACGAAGGGAAAAACCCTCCACGTTTGAGACTTCACAAGGACAGTCCGATTAAGCGTCATGTGAAAGTAAAAG
>JBCBQE010001259.1:0-1010 GCA_039820385.1 Cyanobacteria bacterium J06635_10 | reverse complement strand
TTTACGTTAATCAAGAATTACGCGATTGGGATAGTAACGGTACTCCACGACGAGCTGCTGTTAGTTCTTTTGGGATGGGTGGAACGAATGCTCATTTGATATTGGAAGAGAACCTCACCCCGCCTGCGGCACCCCTCTCCTTATTAAGGAGAGGGGAAGAGAATCGGACACCCCTCTCCTCACGGGGAAGGGAAGAGCATCAAACACCTATCTCCTCAAAGGGAGGGGAAGAGAATCAAACACCCCTCTCCTTGTTAAGGAGAGGGGATGGGGAGCCACTGCTGCACCAGGGTTCCTGGATGTGCAAGTGGCGTGGTGAGGTTGAATCGTGGCAACTGTTATTAGTTTCAGCGAAAACCCCAACAGCCTTATCTACAGCTACAAATAATCTCTCAGAATATTTAAAATCCCATCCAGATACAAACTTAGCTGATATTGCTTACACCTTACAAATAGGAAGACAAGCGTTAGAGTTAAGACGCTTTATTATCTGTCAAAATCATCAACAAGCAATTCAAGCTCTGAGTAATATTAACGATAATTCCTCGATCGCTCAAACTTCCCAAGCTGCTAATAAAACCCTCGTTTTCATGTTTTCCGGACAAGGTAGTCAATACACCAACATGGGACGAGAATTATACGAAACACAACCAGTATTCCAAGAAACTGTAGATAAATGCTGCAAAATTCTAAAACCCCATCTCGGTTTCGATTTACGAACCATTATTTATCCCTCCCTCTCTCCCTCCCTCACTCCCTCACTCCCTCACTCCCTCACCGATACCATCTACGCTCAACCAGCCATTTTCGTCATAGAATACGCTGTCTTCCAATTATGGATGTCATGGGGAATTCGTCCCCAAGCTGCGATTGGACATAGTATTGGGGAATATGTTGCAGCTGCGATCGCGAATGTATTTTCTCTAGAAGATGCTTTAGAAATTGTGGCTATGAGGGGACGATTAATGCAAAAATGTCCTACTGGGTCGATGTTAGCGGTTAGTTTAACT
>JBCBQE010001258.1:0-1045 GCA_039820385.1 Cyanobacteria bacterium J06635_10 | reverse complement strand
CAATGCTCTTCTAATAAATTATGCGCCTCTACTTGATGCCCTGCTGCGGTTAATAGAGTTTTTTGTTTGGTATTATTTCGACATCCTGTTTTTTCGTAAAAAATTACCTTTGCCATAAAAATCTCCGTATCAGTTAACAGTTATCAGTGAACAGTGAACAGTTATCAGTGAACAATGAACAGTTATCAGTTATCAGTTATCGCTATTGTTCATTGATAATTGATAATTGTTCATTGTTCAAAAATTCTTCGCAGTATGATGAACTGTGTCAAATTCAAAACGTTCTTTTGATGTAGTTTCGCCGTATAAATTAAAAGTAACAGTTGGTTCGTCACTCACTGCTTCTACACTATGAATTGCACCCGGTGCGAAACTGATAATATCTCCAGGAGTTAAAATAAGTTCTCCTGCGGTTTCAATTTTGTCTGGATATTCTGCTGTTGGATTTCGCTTCCAAATGGTATTTTTTTCTTTTCCTTTTAATACCGCGACAATTCCCCAAGTTCCATGATTGTGAATATTGGATCGTGTCCCTGGGGTAAAGGTTACAGTTTGTACTGTAAAAGGAAAACCCAATTCATCATATAAAAGTTTAACAGAGGTTCCAGTTTTAGAATTAGGTTCTGGATGTTGACTTCTTACCCAATAAGAATTAACCAGCAATCGTCTTACTAGTTGACGAATTTTTGCTAGATAATCGTTTTCATCTAATTCTTTTCTGAGAATATCTTCTAGTTCGGTGAGGAATCTATAAAGACGATAATTCTCGGTAATTAAATCCCATGCTCTTACGGATTTACAGTTTTGGTATTCACCATTTTTACTTACAAGCCAGTCTTTCCCTTGCATAAATTAGCAACAGTAAATATTTATCAGTGAAGCGTTTTAACCATATAGTTTCACTGCTTTTAGTTAGATTTAGCAATATAATTTAATCCTATTAAGACTTACGCAACTGGCACATTCTCTTTGTAGGGGAGGCAAAAAGTGGTGTAGATTTACGAACCACTTTATTGAGGCAAAAAGCGGTGTAGATAAACTTCGG
>JBCBQE010001257.1:0-1063 GCA_039820385.1 Cyanobacteria bacterium J06635_10 | reverse complement strand
ACCCAAGCTCTACTCTTACAGAGCGTCTGGGGCAAGCAACACCTTTACAACAAGTAGCGCTCTACGCGGAAGACGGCATTTGGCACAATTCCCTTGAAACTTTGGCACAACTTCGTCTTGCTAAACCCAAAGATGCTGCACTATTGGCAGATTGGACAAGTTTACTAAAATCGGAAGAATTAGATAATTTAGCTAACCACCCCCTTCTCAACTGTTGTCAGGCTGTTCCCCCTCTTTCACAGCCTTAAGACTATAGCGGTTTTGATTGAGGGGAGCCAGAGACGCTCCGTCTCCACAGTACCCATTAAACCTCACCCCGCCCGATCGGGCACCCCTCTCCAAAGCATCGGAGAGGGGAAGGGGAGCCACTGCGTTGGTGAGGCAGCGTCTCCCCCATGAGCGACTGCCGAAAGGGAACGCAGCGGCAGCGCGGCGTGCACGGAGGTTCCCGAGCCAAGTAAAGCACCAGGTTCCCTGGATGTGCAAGTGGCGTTCCGTTGTAGCGACTGCCGCCGACTTGTAGCAACTGCCGTCCAGCCTCTCGACGGCTGCGGGTGATTCGCAGCACGCCTCATACAGAATTGGTATAAATTAGAAAAATCCTAGGAGAAGTAAGAGAATGAAGTTACCAATTTATCATTCCGAACTTCCCCTATAAATAGCATAGATTTTCCTGCATTAATTACAGCAATTTAAGTATTGGTAAATGATTAGTATAGACAAAATATACAACCAGCTATTGGTATACAGTGGGGAGTAAAAGTCAACTCGCTTCGCTCGAAGGAAGCCCGAAGGGCTTGGTCATCGTTTTGGCATAAATGTCCTTACATGTAAGGCAGTATAAGCCAGTATTTAATTCACATTAGACGTAAACTCTAATTTCTAATTTCTAATTTCTAAATTAACATTTATAGTAGTTGTCATGGAAGATTTCTCCCCGATGTTTTCAATTTTTATCGATACTTAGGAAAATATTAAATTAATTATCACCGTCACCCGATTAAAGATACGGAAGTTTTAAGAAATACATTTGGTGAGTAGTGAGTAGTGAGTGGTGAATGGT
>JBCBQE010001256.1:0-1067 GCA_039820385.1 Cyanobacteria bacterium J06635_10 | reverse complement strand
GGGCTGCTGTCCTCAACGTCGGCAGAAAATAAACTTTAGCCGTAAAATTACACGATCCCTGCGAATAAATGAATAATCAAGCCATTGCCAAGGTTCAATTTCTCCAACGCCAAGCAGCTTCCCTTTTACTTTACCAATCCGTGTTTCAAGGGGAAGTAGGTGAAGCTTTTCTCAATTTATTGCAGGCGATACGCTACCCTAATGCTGAAGCACGCGACTGTCTTGAAGCTTACGGCTATTTCTTCAAAATTTTAGCTAGCAAGAATCAAAATTGGGAAGAATATCTGATTTCTCAAATCTTGTCAGACGAAAATCCTTTTAGCAGCCAAGCGCAATTGGAATTGGAAAACTTACCCCCAGCTTTAATTGCAGCAGCAAAACACGATTTACAAATTTTGCAAAGTTTTCATGAGTGCAGCATTGCTTCTCTATCTGAATGGGTGCAGTGTGTAGCCCATCTACCCATATCACCAGTAGTATGGTATACAGACCAACAGAAAATAGAACCAACCACTCAATTACCGCTAATAGAAAAATTACGAACTTTATCAGATTGGACTAATGCTGTGGATGATTTAACAGCATTTTACCGACAATACGGTACGGGTATATTCGCTCTTTATAAGGCTTTTCGCTGGCATTCGGGTGAGTTGATTGGTATCCGCTACCCCGACGCAGTGAAGTTAAATGAATTGGTAGGTTACGAATCTCAAAAACAAGCTTTGATCGAAAACACAGAATTTTTGTTATCAGGACAACTCTCACTCCACGTTTTACTTTATGGTAGTCGCGGTAGTGGTAAATCTTCTGTTGTTAAAGCTTTATTGAACGAATACGCTAACCTTAATTTACGTTTGGTAGAAGTTGCCAAATCTGAGTTGAAACATTTACCACAAATTGTCGAACTTTTACGAAACAAGCCACAAAAGTTTATCATCTTTGTTGACGATCTTTCCTTCGAGGAAGACGACGACGCTTTCAAAGCACTTAAAGTGGTCTTAGAAGGAAGTTTAACAGCACGGCCGCCAAATGTTGTAGTTTACGCAACCTCCAACCGTCGCCACTTA
>JBCBQE010001255.1:0-1096 GCA_039820385.1 Cyanobacteria bacterium J06635_10 | reverse complement strand
CTACCACGGTTCTACCTGCAAATTTTTGTATAGAAGTACCAAACTCTTCTAAACTATCATGATTCGGATTTAATAATAAAACCTTGTTTGTGATGGTTAACGATATTGAATATATTCATCAGGATGCAGCTAGTAGGGTAAAAGTGCTGAGTGAAGCACTACCTTATATACAAAAATTTGCAGGTAGAACCGTGGTAGTAAAATACGGCGGTGCGGCAATGAAAGATAGCAATCTCAAAGATAAAGTTATCCGCGACGTTGTCTTCTTATCTTGTGTCGGTTTACGACCGATTTTAGTACATGGTGGCGGCCCGGAAATAAATACTTGGCTCGATAAAATAGGAATTGAACCGCAGTTTAAAGATGGTTTGCGAGTCACCGATGCTCCCACAATGGACATGGTAGAAATGGTGTTAGCCGGCCGAGTTAATAAGGAAATAGTTGCCAAGATAAATCAAGCTGGTGGAAACGCAGTAGGTTTATGCGGTAAAGATGGTAAGTTAATTACAGCTCGCCACCAAGGTCAAAAAGATATTGGTTTCGTCGGAGAAGTCAGTTCTGTAAATACGAACATTTTAGGAACTTTGGTAGAAAATGGTTATATTCCGGTAGTGTCTAGCGTTGCTGCCGACGATCGGGGGCAAGCTTATAACATTAATGCCGATACTGTAGCTGGAGAGATAGCTGCAGCATCAGGAGCAGAAAAATTAATTTTACTTACCGATACGCGAGGTATCTTAGAGAATTATAAAGACCCTTCTACCTTGATTCCAAAAGTAGATATTCAAGAAGCTCGCGACTTAATTTCAAAGGGTACAGTTGCCGGAGGTATGATACCCAAAGTAACCTGTTGCGTGCGTTCCCTTGCTCAAGGAGTACGTGCAGCCCACATTATTGATGGTCGCATTCCCCATGCTCTTTTACTAGAAATATTTACCGATGGTGGTATTGGGACAATGATTATTGGTTCTCAGTTTGCCTAAACTGTTTGTATTTTGTTATTTGAAAAATCGTAGAATGCAGGTAACGTCAGTTTACCATCAGAATAATTATCGAGTATTTGATTTGGTAATGGTGCGTTAAGGTTTTGCTGTAA
>JBCBQE010001254.1:0-1118 GCA_039820385.1 Cyanobacteria bacterium J06635_10 | reverse complement strand
TAAGCTAGAATTCAGTAATGTAAATAGAAGAGATAAAGCTAATTATCCTTCTATTTACTCATGACAAAAAGCCGTAAAATGTAATATATACATATTTACTTTTTGAACATAATTCAGTATAATGACTTTGAATTTTTCTATTACCCGTTCCTTGACTCTAAGAGTATTTTCAGGAATCAAACCGGATTCTTATCTTTATGACTTCATTCTTAATCGATATCTTGCCAAAACAATTGAGACAATTTATTCAATCGAGTAAAGCTTATATCGGATTAATAATATCTTGTTTTATTATCGCTACATGGGTATTTAGTATAGTAATATTGCTCAATCTAAATATTTCTGAAACAAATATCATATTAATTATTACTGCAATTTTATGGCGAATCTTTTTCCAAACGGGTCTATTCATCACAGCCCATGATGCAATGCATGGTGCAGTGTTTGCACAAAACTCTAAAATCAATAATTTTATTGGCTATCTAACTCTTTTTTTGTATGCATTATTTGATTATAAAAAACTGTTAGAAAGACATTGGCAACACCATAAAGATCCCGCCAGCGAAGTTGACCCTGATTACCATGATGGTAAACATAAAAACTTCTTCGCTTGGTACTTTTATTTTATGTTTCGCTATTGGAGTTGGCTGCGTTTTTTGGGAATGACAATTATTTACCATTCCGTAAGAATTATATTTCATATTCCAGAAATAAACTTTATTTTATTTTGGGCAATACCATTATTAATTAGCTCTATTCAACTATTTTATTTCGGTACTTATTTACCACACCGAGAGCCATCAGGAGGATATCAAAATCCTCACCGAACTCAAAGCATTTACCGTCCATTTTTGTGGTCATTAATTAGTTGCTATCATTTCGGCTACCACGAGGAACATCATAAGTATCCTTATATTCCTTGGTGGCAACTTCCATATTGGAGAAAAAGTTTGGTTTCAAACTGAATTTTCAGTACAAACACTATAGTCATTTACTATTTACAATAATATATTTAAAAGACTTTAGTTTATAAAGTTTTAATGGTAGAGTTATTTGTTTTTCAAAATTCGTTTTCTCTAAATCAACTGAACTTTCATAGGTAAGTGTAGTTGCTTGTG
>JBCBQE010001253.1:0-1123 GCA_039820385.1 Cyanobacteria bacterium J06635_10 | reverse complement strand
GTTTCCACTCGTTTTAATGGGAACTAGGCTAGAGCTGGGGATATTGACTGAAGACCCTATCAGGTTGGCAATTTGTTCCACATTCGGATGTTGGAATAGGGTGGCCAGGGGTAAATTTTTCTGGAATTTTTGTTGAATCTCAGACATGAGATGGATCGCCAGCAGGGAATTTCCGCCCAATTCAAAGAAGTTGTCCTGGATGCCTGGCGCTTGCACCCCTAAAACCGAAGCAAAAATATTAGCGATGATCGCTTCATTGGACGTGCGGGGTGCCACATAGTCATGTGCTTGGAGAAAATCTCTATCAGAAGCTAGCAGTGCTTTACGATCGACTTTACCGTTAGGGGTTAACGGTAGATTTTCTAGGCAAACAAACGCATTGGGCACCATGTATTCTGGTAGCTTCTGTTGAAGGAATTCACGAATTTGACGCGTGCTCTCTGATGAATCACTGAGCACGACATAGCCAACTAGACGTTTGTGATCAGGATTATCTTCTGTGGCAATCACGACAGCTTGTTGGATTTTAGGGTGGGTGGTGAGGGCGACTTCGATTTCTCCAGGTTCAATGCGGAAGCCTCTCATTTTGATTTGGTGATCAATGCGACCAATAAATTCAATGTTGCCATCCGGTAAATATCGAGCCAAATCCCCTGTTTTATATAATTTTGACTGGGTTGGCGGATATCCCTCTGTCGCTTGTGCTGATGAAGCATTCCGATGCGTTTGACGCTTGACGGTTAACGAGTCAAAGGGATTTTGAATAAATTTTTCCCGGGTCAGGTCTGGGCGATTGAGGTAGCCTCTGGCTAAGCTATCACCTCCAATATACAATTCTCCGGGTACTCCAATCGGGACGGGTTGTAAATTTGGATCGAGAATATACGTATCAAGATGAGCCAGGGGACGACCAATCGGGACTTCGCCAGCAACCGAGGAGAGACTCGCAGGAATCCTATACAATGTGGCACTGACCGTCGTTTCCGTGGGTCCATAGGCATTAATCAGTTGTAGGTGATGATGCTTTCCTGATTTAGCCACCCATTGCTGCCAGCGCCGGACAGGGTCTGGTAGCACTCGTTCACCCCCAATGATCACTAACCGTAAAGATTCCGGTAAAGCC
>JBCBQE010001252.1:0-1154 GCA_039820385.1 Cyanobacteria bacterium J06635_10 | reverse complement strand
TGTACCAGTATTAGATTACGACGGGAAGCCATTGATGCCAACAAAGCCAAGTAGGGCTAGGCGATGGATAAAAGAAGGCAAAGGCGTGGACAAGTGGTCAAAGTTAAACGTATTTTATGTACAACTCTTGAAACCTGCTTCTAGAGAGAAAAAGCAAGACGTTGTAGTTGGTATAGACCCCGGAAAGCAATTTACAGGCATTGCGGTTTTATCTCAGAAAGATACTTTATTAACTGCTCATGTTGAACTCCCTTTTAAGAATGTAACTAAGCGTATGGTTCAACGTGCCATGATGCGCCGAGGTAGAAGAGGTAGAAGGATTAACCGCAAACTACCTTACAACAAACGTTCTCACAGACAAAAGCGGTTTAATAACCGCAAACAGTCTGGAATGCCCCCCAGTATTAAAGCTAACAAAAACTTAGAGCTTAGATTACTACGGTTAATTGTTGATTTATACCCTGTATCTCATGTGGTTTACGAGGTGGTAAAAGCCAAAGGTAATAAGGGATTTAGCCCGGTAATGGTTGGTCAAAAGCTTATGTGTAATAAACTATCTCGGTTCTTCAAAGCTTTTTAGTTTTAGAGCTTGCTCCCGTTATACGACTTCTGTAACTAGAAAATATTTAGGTCTTAAAAAAGAGAAAAGTAACAAAGCTTTGAAAATACCCCAAACTCATGCTGTTGATGGCATAGCTTTAGCTGCTACACATTGGCTGAAGTACACAATCGTTGATAAAAACTCGATGGGATGGAAGGGGAGCTTAACATTAACCGATTCTACGTTTTTGATTATTTCTCGACCTCCTATTAGCCGCAGACAGTTACATTTAATGGTTCCCAGCAAAGGCGGGACAAGGCGTAAATATGGAGGCACCGTTACACAGCATGGATATCGCAAAGGGGATTACGTCGAAGCTGTTAGAGCTAATAAAACTTACCGTGGGTGGGTGAGTGGAGATACTAGTGCGATTCGTTGTTTGGTGAATCACGGTAATCAGTCCGTACATAACCAAGCCAGTGAAACTTGACCCCAAAAGTCAAGCACTGAACTCTCAGAAAGATGTAGGTGAAAGCCCTACCCGCTAGATTCAAGCGTGACTCCAGAGGCGGCCCACACCGAACAAGCTCGGTTCTTGTAGAGTGAAGCTGGG
>JBCBQE010001251.1:876-1168 GCA_039820385.1 Cyanobacteria bacterium J06635_10 | reverse complement strand
CCGCAAACCCGATATCTTTGAGATACTAGGTTTCTTTGTTTAATCAGTATTTCTAATCAAAAAAATCAAATCATAGAATGTGATCGAATTTACCAAGCTTTTATTATAGTGCTATCTAGTTCATGGCAATATCATTAAACAATTAAATTTCGATAAAAGAAAGTAAGTTAATATTGCGATCGAAATTTATCTAATCTTTAAAAACAAAATGTCGTAACATTACCATTTGTGATGCTTAAGTTTTGTTAAGATATCAATACTAGTGTTTTCTCCACGGAAATAGAGCACCAAT
>JBCBQE010001251.1:0-866 GCA_039820385.1 Cyanobacteria bacterium J06635_10 | reverse complement strand
ACCATTACTAAGAGTGTTACTAGTTGATTGAATTCTCCATCTATTGGTGCTCTATTTCCGTGGAGAAAACACTAGTAACACTCTTAGTAATGGTTCTGAAGCTATGACCACCTACATTTTATTCGATGAAGCCCTACATATACTCGTAAAAGCCTTTTTAGCCTCAGTAATACTGCTACTTGCTGGATCTGGAATCGGTTTGGCGGTAGTCGGCACAATTGAAAAAACAAGCCTCCGAAATTCTTGTTCAAAGAATTTTCGATAAAAACTACAGAAAAAGAATAATTTGTACTCAAAAATAGCTGAGTGCAAATGTTCGCTTGGGGTTGATCTTGGGAACACTATACTTATCTAGTCTTTTTTGGTATTATTATTTACTTCAAAAAAAAAAGTTAAGTATATACACTACCATAAAGACCCTATTTAAGGAGTAAGTTTAAATGAGTCTATTTGATAGGGCATCCAGTTCTCAAGGGAGAGTACAAAGTGCGCTGAGTCCGGAGGAAGCTTTTATTGCTATAGCTTTGATTGCAGTTGCTTGGGATGGTAATCCTTCGCAAAAACAAACACGTAATATTTATGGATCTTTGTCTCGTCTAAAGCTATTTAACAATTGCTCCGAGGATGATATGCTATCGATGTTTGACATACTCTTAGGTATTATTCGACACGAAGGAATAAATAACTTGTTTGATACTGCTAAAGATTCCCTTAAAGAAGATTTAAGAGAAGCAGCCTTTGCAGTAGCTACAGATTTAGTGTTGGCTGATAGTATGCTTGCCGAAGACGAAGACTTCTTGAGGGAGTTGTATCAAGCTTTACGTATTCCTGGCGATATAGGTCAAAAAATTATTGAAGTGATGTTG
>JBCBQE010001250.1:0-1267 GCA_039820385.1 Cyanobacteria bacterium J06635_10 | reverse complement strand
AGGTAAAGTGTTTTTAAAAAATTGGGATGCTCCCAAATTAACTTTGTGTACTGCTAGTTCTTCTAATAGCTGAAAAGCATTCGTATATATACTTACTCTAAGGATTACTTCAATGATGAAAAAATTTGAGTTGATTGTTTCTCTGTTGGGAATTACCACTGCTACTTTGATTGCAAATTCTATCACTCAAAAGGTATTTGCCACAGAAGTACCAATGGAAATAGTGAATCAGCAAATCCATGCTCAAACTCAGACTCGGAGCAAACAAGGGATTATTTCCTACACTGCAGCAGATTTAGCACCTCAGACAGACTTATCTCTAGATAATGTAATTACTCAAAGGGCTATTAACTTAGAAAAAATCTGTAAAAAGGCTTCTGAAAATTTAGTTTGTGCTGAGTATTCTAATGAATTCCTACAAGGGCAAGTAGTTAGAGAGCAACAAGAAAACAAAGAAAAACCCCAAACTAATCCTTGGGCTGTAACTCCCGAAATTAGTACTTTAGGTTTAGGTGTATCCGTGACTAAATCTGTTTCAGATAATCTCAAAACCAGACTAGGTTTGAATGCCTTTTCTATAAATACTGGAAAGATTGACGCAGATGATACCACCATTGAAACAGACTTAAATCTACTTAACGTCTCTACTTTAATTGATTACTATCCTTCGAAAAAATCTGGCTTCCGTATAACTGGTGGTTTGGTATTCAACGATAATCAACTTAAAGGAGATGTAAAGCCTACCGATGGCCAAATTGAAATTGATGGTGAAAGATACGATACGGACGAATTAGGTTCTGCAAAGGTGAAAGCTTCATTTGCCAACAATGTTGCACCTTACATCGGTATTGGCTGGAAAAATCGAGTTAAATCACGTAATCGCTGGGGATTTTCATTTAACTTGGGTGTAATGTTCACTGGTTCACCATCAGTAAAAATAACACCTGAGTTTGGTCCAAGTGCAAATCAAGATGTGAAAAACGAAATCAACAGCAATATTTTACAAGCAGAGCAGGATATTGAGGACGAAATAGACTGGTTCAAAGTTTATCCTGTTCTTTCTTTGGGCATGTCTTACCATTTCTAATTTTTTAGTACTAAGTTTACTAAAATTTTATAAATCCTTGAACAAACTAGAAACCCGGTTTTTTCAAAAAACCGGGTTTTTTATAATTAGAAAAGTCATATCAATTTTGGATTTTGGATTTACGTTCGCGTTCAGCGTGTCCGATAGGACATTTTTAGATTGTCCCCATAAATAAATTTA
>JBCBQE010001249.1:0-1307 GCA_039820385.1 Cyanobacteria bacterium J06635_10 | reverse complement strand
CTGGCTTGTTAATTTGGCGATGGTGTTTCGTGTTACTTCTTGCTTAAGGCTGGATAAGGCAGTAATTAACTCATCAATTTTTTGTAGATTATCAATACTGCAAGATATGCGAATAATATTGCTGTTGTCCATAATTCCAATATTAGGAACCTCGTGAGAATAAAGATGAAAATGGGTATTTTCATCAATCTGTATATTTGTTGAAATAGTTGTTTTCATTTATTTTTGCCTACAACGCGATTAAAGAATTGTGCATATCTTCGACAACCCAATCAGCTTGTTTTAAATGGCTGCAAAGAGTTTCGAGTTCTTCAGAAGATACTTGTTTATAACGGAAAGGTTTACCGTTAAAATCAAATACATAAGTCATAATTTTTGATTCATGGAGAATTCCCAGTCTTTTCTGAAATAAGTGATTTCCTGAATCAATATCGGCTAATGCTTGATTCAAGATAAATCTGTTGTTTGCACCCCATGTTTTAACTTCGCTCTTAACAGATAGATATTTA
This sequence comes from Cyanobacteria bacterium J06635_10, assembly GCA_039820385.1. Classification (GTDB taxonomy): domain Bacteria; phylum Cyanobacteriota; class Cyanobacteriia; order Cyanobacteriales; family Nostocaceae; genus Rivularia. The sequence goes on along the minus strand of JBCBQE010001249.1, from coordinate 798 downwards.
CTCTGGCGGATTATTCCTCTTTCTACATCCCCGTTATGAATCGATTTATCTAAGAACTCAGAAGCTGCTTTACTATCTTCAAAACCAAAGTAAGCAGTTTGCCTTAAGCCCTGGGGGCTGGCGATGGTAGCAACATTTTTGGATAACAAATTTAACATCCATCCATCAGAAGATATTTGCTTGCGCTGGATTGGAAGGATTATTCTACTAAGAGAAGTGACTTGCATAATATTTTAGTGTTTTGACGCTAATCTTTCCTTTGCTGTGGCTTCTAGCGAAAGAAGCCCATTTAATAGAGCATTCACCCGGTTTATATTTGTTGGATATAGAACTCCAACTTTCCCAATCTGTAAGAAGTTCTTTGTTGGAGATATTGTGTAGTGCTATTCCAATTCTTAACCAATCCCAGTAATTGTCTGCATAGCGCGGATGTATATTGTCGAGCAACAATCTAGCTTGTCGTATGCTGTGAGATGAGGTTACAAAAGAATGTTGATGATTATCTACTGTACTGTAGCTAGGATTATGTTTGCGTTTGGTTGTGGCTTCCCCTAAAATTTTGATAATCCATTGTGGTGCTTTTGCAGCATGAAAGTTATTTATATTCCAGTCAGGGAGGAATTGATATTTTCTACCTTCCGGATGTAAGGATGGTGGAATGACGGACAGCATATTGGTACCGCGAAATTCAAGCATTTCGCTAGATTTAGAGGTTTTAATGATTTGCGATCGCCATTTGTTGGAATTCGGTAATTTGTATAGATATTGCGCCCGGTAAGGTTTACCGGATGTCCACGC
>JBCBQE010001248.1:0-1403 GCA_039820385.1 Cyanobacteria bacterium J06635_10 | reverse complement strand
CACTTCGGCTCTTCCGCTCAAACCTTCGTTTAAGTTTTTTATTCTTATTAATAGAGAAGTTTAAAGGGAAGCTTAGATTAACCATAGTAAATTACAATTCTTTTATAATGTACCGAAAATTAACTCTTTCCTGACGAACATCTCTCTCCTTAGTAAGGAGAGGCAAAGAGGTGAGGCTAAGTATGTATTTGGTACAAGTTACTCATATATATAGAAAAACCAGAGGTTATTTAATAAGTTTATAATAGGTTTATATGTATAAAGTTGATGAGCAATTATCCCAATTAAAAAAAATCAACCAACAACTTCAGAAAGATATGTATGAACGCGATTTACTTGAAGAAAAGTTACGAAGCTCTGAAGCTAAAATAAGAGCAATCTTTGAAGCAATGACGGACATAGTAATTGTTGTCTGTGTTGATAATAATGTACTAAATAATGTAGAAATTTTACCGACTAATTCTAATAATTCACATAGCAATAATATAAATTTAATCAATGGGACGGTAGAACAGTTTTTTGAAGATACAAGACGATTGACTTGTTTAGAAAAAGTTAATCAGGCATTAAAAACAGGGCAAACACTTAATTATGATTATTACTTAAATATAGAAAACACTAAGTATTGGTTTAGTGCCAGTATTTCACCTATTTCCGAGACTCAAGTAGTTTGGGTAGCGCGAGATATTAGCGAACGAAAACGAGCTGAAGAAGCTCTTCAACAATCAGAATTGCGAGAGCGAAAAAAGGCGCAAGAATTAGAAAAAACACTTTCTAAATTGAAAGTTACTCAGGCTCGATTATTACTATCTGAAAAAATGGCATCTTTAGGTAGTTTAGTAGCAGGTGTTGCTCACGAAATTAATAATCCTATCAGCTTTATTTATGGGAACATTGATGCCGCAACAAATTATGCTGGAGACTTACTAAATTTAATTACTTTATACCAAAAGTACTATCCCGAAGCAGTAACAGAAATTAGTCAACAAATAAATAATATTGATTTAGATTTTATCGCTGAAGATTTTCCTAAGTTGCTCAATTCTATGAACCAAGGTGCTCACAGAATTAGTCAGATTGTTCAATCATTACGAGATTTTTCTCACCTTGATGAAGCTAGCTATAAGCATGTAGATATTCATGCAGGTATCGATAATACAATACTCTTGTTACAGCATCGTATCAGTCAAGTTTCCCATGGGAAAAAAATCCAAGTTACTAAAAAATATGCTCAGTTACCAAAAGTTGAATGTTATCCCAAGAAGCTAAATCAAGTATTTATGAATATAATTTCTAATGCAATCGATGCATTGGAAGAAGGAATAGAAAAAATTAATATCCCTAATCCTCAAGTTAACATTTTTACAGAGCTTCTAGATGACAAAGTTGTAATTCGTATTGCT
>JBCBQE010001247.1:0-1431 GCA_039820385.1 Cyanobacteria bacterium J06635_10 | reverse complement strand
GGTTCAGAACGAGATCAAATAATTAGTAATAATTGTAACTACAGTTGTTGATGGTGCAAGATGTGAAGTAACTTGCAAACTGCTGTAAGTTTTATTGAGTGAAATAGAATCTGATGTATCTAATCCGATAAACTTTAGTGGTAGATACAACTATATATAACAAATAATTTATATAATGTTCTTCCACAACTGGCATTGGAAATTAACAACTCAACTAGTAATTTGGAGTACAGTTTTCTCCACCACAAATACTGCTCACGCACAACAAGTTATACCAGATAATACTCTACCAAATAATTCCGTCGTCAATTTAGAAAACAATATTACCAATATTACTGGCGGTACCCAAAGGGGAGGTAATTTATTCCATAGTTTTGAAAGATTTGGAGTTACCACGCGTGGCCAAGTTAACTTTAATAATACCCTTGACATAAATAACATTATCAACAGGGTAACTGGTGGAAATGTATCTAATATTGATGGGTTAATTAGAGCTAACGGCGCAGCGAATTTATTTTTAATTAATCCTGCGGGGATTGTATTTGGTGAAAATGCCCAATTGAATATTGGTGGATCGTTTATTGGTAGTACCGCCGATGCAATTTGGTTTGGTGAGAATAACTTTTTTAGCGCCATAAATCCTGAAAATACACCTTTGTTGAGCATTAATGTTCCCTTGGGGTTGCAATATGGAGCAAATCCCGGCAATATTTCTGTTACAGGTAAGGGTGAAACAAGACAATTCACAGAAGCATTCGATCCACCATCTGGTTTGCGAGTACCTGATTCTAAAACATTAGCTCTAATCGGTGGCAATGTTTTATTAGAAGGTGCAACATTGAAAGCTGGTGCAGGAAGAATTGAATTAGGTAGTGTTGCACAATCCGGTGTAGTTAGTATTGAAGCTGTAGAAAAAGGTTTTAGTTTTGGTTTTGACGAATTAGAGAACTTTGGTGAAATTCAACTATCTCAAATTACAGCAGTTGATGCCACAGGGAATGGTGCGGGTGATGTGCGAGTAACGGGAAAAAATCTTACACTTACAGATAGTTCGGTAATTTCTTCAACCCAAACAGGTACAGAGAAAAGCGCGGGTATAGTAGTTGATACCACAGAGTCTGTCGAAATTAATGGTATAAATGACACCTTCGTTGTCAGCGGTTTGTATGCCAATAACATTAGTAAAAATGTAGAAGAAACAGGGAATATAACGATTAATACTCAACAGTTGACAGTAAGAGATGGGGCTACTGTTACTACTAATGCTTTCAACGGTGCGGCTAAAGGCGGAGATATCAATATTGCAGCTAATAACTTCAGAATTGAAGCTGGGGGAAAAGTTAGTGCTGCGACATTTAATGTTGGTAATGGAGGCAATTTAAATATCGATGCCGAAAATGTAGAAGTTGTTGGTACCGCCAATAACGGTAG
>JBCBQE010001246.1:0-1462 GCA_039820385.1 Cyanobacteria bacterium J06635_10 | reverse complement strand
ACAACAATAAAAAAATCGAACAATAACATACCATGCAACTACTTCAAAAATCAACCTATTCTCAATCCCAAAATGTAGATGCTAATCCCACTAAACATCTAGAAGCTAGTACGTCAGAGTATCTCCACGCAAGTTTTTTGTTATGGGAATACAAAAACCATTACAGCAAAAAGGAATATCGGCAGCTGCTTCAAGATTATGCCTGGGATAAAGGGGCAGCTGAAGAAAAACGGGCGCTAAAGATAGCCGAGCATTTTCAAAATTTCTCATACCGTCCCCAGGATTTATTTCAAATTCCTGTCACTACACTATTAAAGCTGTGTTCGGATAAATATAAGCCAATAATCGAGCAGCTATCTAACACCGAAGAAGATATAGACTGTGCTTATGTGGATAGTTTGATTAAGAGTAAAGCAGCCCAATTGAAGAAAGAGAAAGAGTCACAACTTCCCGAAAAGCCTTCGATTTGGAAAAGAAACTGTAGGCAGGAGCGATACGTAGCATTTCCCCCCTTGTACGAAGATGACCAACAGACAGGTGTACTAACTCAAAAGCTGATGGATGAGTTCGGTTTGATTCCGCAAAATATTCTCCGAAGGGCGATCGCCGATTTGTACCAAAAGATTGCAGAAGGGGAGGAAGGTGAAAGTACTGCCCATGATGTTGTAGACAATGCTCCTGGAAATAACGATAACGATTATACCCAGCCGCAACCAAATCAAGAACAAACCGTTGAAGAGAAGTGGCAACAGTTAAATCAACAGTTAAAAGCTGATATCAACAGCAATGATGAAGTTAGTCAAGAAATTGGTCAGTTAATTTTTGAAAGTTGTCAAGCTTGGGAAGCAACCGTTCCCACTGACAAAAGATGGAGTGCGATCGCCAATATCGCAGCACATAATGAAATATTTCTCAAACATCTTTCCGACTATGCAAACGGCAATCATTCAGAATGGAGAGATAGTTGGGGTGCGATGCTCGCAAATTCTGATAACTTTGAGCAGGAGATAGAATGGATGCCATCAGCAATTCGTATTGATGCACTAATTGCTATGGGATACAAGATACCCGCTACGGTACAAATTAAGTTCGGTGACTACAAAGATAAACAAGGACGAATAGTTGAATTGCAAGGAGATATGGCCGCACCCGTACTTGTCGAGTGTGATGATTTCCAAGAGTACTTTCATTGGAATGAATTAGAAATAATTGCCGAAGCCCAAACCTTTAATCGCTACACTAGCCTTGAAGAACTTCAGGAGAGCCAATATCTAGAGGAGCCGGAAGAGTCAGATATCGAATTACAGCCAACGCCATTAGATGAAGCTATAGATGCCTTAATAAATGGTGATTGGAAGGATATTAGAGATGTATTTAACGAGCATCCAGAAATAAAAGAAGAAGCGTGGAATGCTCTATCATCAGAACAAAAAAGAAGGGTAGTGGATATTACTCCAGAAAC
>JBCBQE010001245.1:0-1474 GCA_039820385.1 Cyanobacteria bacterium J06635_10 | reverse complement strand
TATATCCTTTAATATTAGAAGATCGTTTGGAATTAATCATTACCACACCAGATTCACCTCCTCTTCGTCGCAGCGTCAAAGTCAAGCGTAGCGAACTCAATCAGGTAATTACCCAATTCCGTCAAGCTTTACAAAATCCCAGTTATGACGCAAAAACCCCCGCCAAAAAACTTTATAACTGGCTAATTAAACCCTTAGAAAACGACTTAAAACAATCTCAAGCAAAGACTATCATTTATGCACCAGACGGTCAACTTCGCTACATCCCTTTATCCGCACTCCACGACGGCGAACAATGGTTAGTACAAAACTTCCGCGTTAACAACATCACCGCCAAATCTCTCACCGATTTTACCGCTAAACCCCAACCCCAACCAAAAGTTTTAGCAGGAGCCTTTGTCGAAGGTAATTATAATATTCCAGTTATAGGAAAAAATTATCGCTTCCAAGGATTAACCTATGCTGGTAAAGAAGTTGAAAATCTCACCAAAATCCTCCCAAAAACTACCAAGTTAATCGATAAAGCATTTAATAAAGAAGATACTACCGTAAAAATGAACGAATATAATATCGTTCATCTCGCCACTCACGCTGCTTTTGTACCGGGAGATGCTTCATTATCATTTATTCTTTTCGGCAACGGAGAAATAGCCAACCTCAGAGAAATTGGTGATTGGACGCTCAATAATGTAGATTTAGTAGTATTAAGTGCTTGTGAAACTGGAATTGGTGGCAAATTCGGTAACGGAGAAGAGATACTCGGTTTAGGCTATCAATTTCAGAGTCGTGGTGCAAGAGCAACCATTGCTTCCTTATGGCAAGTTGACGACGGTGGTACACAAGTATTGATGAATGGCTTTTATAATACTTTAAAACAAGGGAAAATAACTAAATCAGAAGCCTTGCGACAAGCACAAATAGCCCTGATTACTAATGATTACTCCGCTGTTGGTGGGAAGCGAGGTGGGCTTAAAGTTGAAGGTGATGCTGAGAAACCAAAACAAGTTAGTAACAACCTAGAACATCCTTACTATTGGGCACCGTTTATTTTAATTGGCAATGGATTGTAGAGACGTAGCAGTGCTACGTCTCCCGACGTTACGGAGAAAACGAAAAACGAACCAGTCAAAATTAATGCAATCGGCTACTAGCCATTTATCCCCAGCCGTATGAAAGACTAGTTTGATAGTCATATTTATATGACTTTTTCTATAAGAGCGGGGACTTATAGTCCTAGTCGAGTCGGTAAGAAAACCCGTCATAATTATAGGACTTACGATATTGTCACAACACTCGGATGGTGCGTGACACCACAATCCTGATTAATGCGTTAAAAAATCAGTCAGTGTACAAGCACCCTACAACAAAAATGTGCCACTTGCGTAAGTCCTAAATTAATGAAACTCACCACTAGTAAATTTATATGGTTCTGAATATTGTGATGCTAAGTAAAGTTTTGTAAACAATATAGTGT
>JBCBQE010001244.1:0-1479 GCA_039820385.1 Cyanobacteria bacterium J06635_10 | reverse complement strand
AATTAATTGATTCGTTGGCATTACTTTTCACTTCAACGTTTGGTTTTGGGCTACTGTAATTGGAGTACCAATTGGGATTTTATCTTTTCTCACTTTTGGGCTTGGCGGAATATTATTTTTCCCCGTTGTCGCATTAGGGTTTTTAATACATTGGGGATTAACTATTTGGGCGTTGTTGCACTGTTTGGGCAATTCCGATGAACCTTTCCGCTATCCGTTTATTTTTAGATTGTTTTAATCTTTTAACTCTATATTTAGTTGCTAAAGAGGGGTTGCGATATCGCTATCCCTTTTTTGCTTTTATTCATTTGATATGGCTTCGCTATTTAGGCGATCGCTGTACCAGTATAAGTCGGCGTAAATAAGGTAACCATTAAAAATGGCTGAAAAGCCGAAGATATCAAACTTCTTACTTCTTACTTCTTACTTCTTACTTCTTACGAACGCAAGCTGTACTAGGATGCTCTTAATATCTAGACAAAGCCATTTATCCAGTATTTGAGAAATTTTTCTACTAGAATTAACTCATATATGAGTACGTTACAAGTACTTTTATATGAAATTTTTATTAAATTTTTGCGCTTCAAATACAGTTTAAGAAAATAGTTCTACTGCTTCGACAAAATAATCCTTATTTTCTATTCGTGAAAGACCATTATTTCACCTCCGATTAACGCATGAAACATGCTTATCATCTGGGATTGAGTAGTTAGGGAAAATCAAAAATATCAGTATGCTGGTAACATAAATATGATGCACCACTGTCGTCAATGACTTGTTGCTGCGATAAGATTATTTTGTGAGGATAAAGTTAAGAATTGAGCCTAAAATTGTTCTTGAAAATTATCCCACAACACGATCCTGCAAAACCTCAAGATAAGCATGCAGGTATCGATTTAACCTCAAAAAACTCTTAGCAGCTAACAAGCTAGTTAAAGATACTAACCTGACACTTAGCGGTTATAAATTCCCGATGGCAAAGGCAACAATCAGGTGGTGGTTTAGCTAACCAAAACTTCGGTTAAGAATTCGGAATTCTAATTTTACTAAGTAGACAGTTAGTTTAGTAGTTCAACATTGTACGCATTCGCTTCAAAGGAACAAGACATGAGTACACTATACGAAAAAATTGGCGGACAACCTACCCTTGAAAAAGTTGTCGATGATTTTCACGGCCGTATTATGGCAGATGCTAGCCTCAGTGGCTTTTTTGCTAAAACTGATATGGGCAAGCAACGCACTAATCAAATTGCTTTCTTTTCTCAAATCCTGGGTGGCCCCAAAGACTACAAAGGGCGTGCTATGGACACAACACATACAGGAATGAGTTTACAGCAGTCACATTTTGATGCGATTGCTAAGCATTTAACTGAGTCTATGACTAGCTCTGGAGTATCTGCTGATGATGCGAAAGCAGCAATGGCTGAAGTTGAAAAATTAAAGCCTGCTATTTTGAATAAGTAGTATACTACTTATTCA
>JBCBQE010001243.1:0-1507 GCA_039820385.1 Cyanobacteria bacterium J06635_10 | reverse complement strand
GCTCTGTTGTCAATGCTCCTTTTGGTGCTTCAATAATTAATCGTTCGTTTTTGACTGATAATTTAATTTCTCGTTGTTCGAGTTGTTTTAAAAGTTCACTTCTATTCATAATTCAATTATTTCTGTATCATCATTGGATTCAGCAGAAAAAGGCGATGATTTAATTTTTAATACCGTTAATTGCTCATCTACAGCTAAAGCTAATTCTGCAATATTCGTTGCTTCAACTAACAATTGTTTCATGGAAATATTGACTCCAAGTTGAGTTTGTAACTTATTTCTCAACTGCACTAATTTCAATGAATCCATGCCCAATTGAAAGAAATTATTCTCTACACCCACAGCATCTATCTGAAGAAGTTCTTGGATAATTTCGGCTAAAGTTTGCTCCATTTCAGTTTTTGGCGGAGTTAAAACTGCTTCAGAATTAGATTTAAGTATATTGGGGCTGGGTAACATCTTCCGATCTACTTTCCCATTAGCAGTTAAAGGTAAAGCATCTAATGAAATATATTCGTAAGGCATCATATATGCCGGTAGCTTCTGTTGTAAATACTCTTTTAACTGCACAGAAATTGATTGGGAAGACTTATCATTTTTAGAGTCAAACCACTGTTTAGTTTGAGCTAAATTGATTTTGCCACCTACAAAGCTATAAAGTAAAACCTGACTTGATTCTAATTTAAATAAATCTTGTATTTCGCTTAATTCTAGATAGCCAATGGGACATATTCCAATTTCCTGTTCTGGCGCAGATTTCATTAACAATTGACCAATATGACCGGCTTCTAAAAGACAAAAGTCTTTTGCCAATTCTCCATAAATTGGAGTAATAGCATTTAGTTCTCCAATCAAAAATAGTGAAAAAGCACCATTATCAAAAATTGGTTTATTGCCACGATAAATACTGCTATCAATTTCGCTACTACTACTAACTAATATTAAACGATGTTCGGCAGGATAATAATAGTATGTTCCTGCTTCTAAACCTTCCACTGCGTTAGGTTTAATTAATAAGTAAGTTTGTACGGGATAAAGACTACCAGCAGAAGGATAAAGATATTTTGGTAGAGGATAATCCTCCAGTTTCATCTGCCTCAAGCAACTTAAAAACTGGCTAAATTGTGTTAAGGAAATAGGTTGATGTAGAAATTGCCGATAACTTTGACGTTTTAGGTAAGCTTCGGTAGTTGGATCAAACTCAGTTTGGGGTAATTGTACGCTGTGTTGAGAAGGTTCTAACTGTCGCAATCCTGGTTGTTTGAGCTTAAATTCAATCCGCTCTACTGGATCTTGTATTACTCCCTCTTGTTGAGCAGGTTGGTAAGCTTCTGCTGTATTTTGAGTTGAGCTCGCGCCAACAACATAAGCTACAAGTTGCTGTTTATTTTGTGATTCTCCCACTGCAGTTACCACAGCTTGCTTAATGGCAGGATGCTGTTTTAATGTGGCTTCAATTTCTCCCAATTCAATCCGATAACCATTGATTTTTACCTGAAAATCAGAT
>JBCBQE010001242.1:0-1514 GCA_039820385.1 Cyanobacteria bacterium J06635_10 | reverse complement strand
CCACATTAATTATGATGGTATGTAAGATTTTGCGACGTAATGTAGAGATTGACACATAACCTCTCTATACAATTTCTGGGAAAACCCGATCGCCCAGAATTAATGAAATGAACTACTAGCCTCCCTTAAGCTAAATTATTAATACAAATCAAAACATGAGAAGACGTTGCAGTGTTGGGTTTCACTATGCCTCCGGTACGGGCACACTTCGTGAACGTATTGCTTCGCAACGCAACGCGTTCAACCCAACCTACGTCATAGGTAATCATAAAGCCGGTTCGGGAGTATTAATACAAATCAAAACATGAGAAGACGTTGCAGTGCAACGTCTCTACATTTTTTGCTAATTTAACAACGGAGAGATAATAGTTATTATGTACTAATTTCGACATATCAACTTACTAGAGGGAACAGATATGATTTTTTCTGGATGACTGTATAAATCGCCATAAATGTTTAAATATTCTATTTCTTCTGGGGTTAATTTACCCTTTTTTAAACCTTTAATAGCAGCATCAATTTCTGAGCGTTTCTGAAAACCTGTGAGACAGAGATCGACGCAGTTTTGACTTAAAGAATAGCGATATAAATCGGGTACAGAAGGTCGCCAATACTTCTTAGGTAAAGCCGGTGGAGCTTCTATGACAGAACCAACAACATAAGAATATGTAGACTTAAAAGTCACAATACCAGGACGTTGTGAATCTTGAGGATCTAAGTGATTTAAAACTTTATTTTGAGCAGCGCGGGAAGCAACATTATTTCTCACCATCACTACATCTAATAAAGGACTATTCATCCATTGTTGAGCTAAGGTAAGTGAATGAAAAGAAGCACCAACATAACGCACGGCTCCCATTTTTTTCAGTCTTTCCGATGCACCAAAGACGGCTTCTATCTGTCGTTGATAAACAGAATTAGCACCTCTGAGATCGGGAGAAATACTCATACATTTCTCAAAATTTGGACCATCATCAGGACCGATCCAACCCCAAAAAAGTATATCAATGTAATCAATTCCCAATTCGTTAAATTGATCGTACAAAACACTTGAGGTTACTACGGGATTTTTGAGATAAGTTACCATTGCTAAAACAACTTTTTCTCTTACCGAAGAACGCCTTCCGCATAGTTTGCGTAGAGCATTGCTCATGGGGCTATAAAGATAATGATGCAAGTCGCTTGAGTAAAAAAAGAAGTTAATCCCTCGATCGAAAGCATAAAGTGTATCCTTGCTGGAGATACTAGCACCACCACCGAGTCCCAGGCAACTGACTGTGAGATCGGTTCGTCCAAGTTTGCGGTAAAAAGAAAAGTCAGATGTTGGTGCGCCTTGAGTTTTAGGGATGCTGTTGCTGATTAACATTGTGATTTTTGCCTCTTTAGATTTAGAGTAAATTGGGCGATCGCATCAAATATGGTAAGCCAGAGATTGCAATTGTAATCGATCGTCCTAACTTGATATTTAACTGATTGCCTAAATAAAGTTTTGAAACAAAAAGTTTATAATCAGT
>JBCBQE010001241.1:0-1534 GCA_039820385.1 Cyanobacteria bacterium J06635_10 | reverse complement strand
GGGGATATAGTTATATGCCAATTGAGAATTCATACCTCTATTCAGTAACGCCATTAGATTTCACTTTAGCAAGAATTGCACCGAACCAACACAAATGCTAAACGGATATTCAATTATTGATGCTGATTCCCACGTTATTGAGCCTCCTAGTATGTGGGCTAAGTATCTCGAACCAGAATTTCAACAGTTTTCCCCTTCTGCAGAAATGAAAGTTAAAGGGGAAGAAATTGCGGAAAAGGTGTCCTCACTAGTACGCGATTTCGGAAATAAGCAGATGATGTCTGCTCACCCCAATGCTTATTTCCAAGGCTATAATGTCGAATCTCATCTCCAAGAGATGGTAGGAATGGGAGTTGATATAGCCTTCGTTTATCCGACTTATGGATTGTGGCTTTGGGCAATTGATAATATGGAAGCACAAGCAGCAGGAGCTTTCACTCGTGCTTACAACAATTGGTTAAAGGACTTTTGCAATTACGATCCAGATCGGTTAAAAGGGGTAGGAGCGATTAATCTTCACTCACCAGAGTCAATGGTGGATGAATTGCATCGGATTGTGGATTTTGGCTGGAAAGCAGTGTTTTTGCGCCCTAATCCAGTTAAAGGAAGATTGTTGAGCGACTCTGCTTACGAGCCATTTTGGAGAGAATGTGAGGAGCTAGGAATAGCCATAGGAATTCACGAAGGAACTCATAGTCGTTTACAGACTATAGGTGCAGAACGATTCAATACTCGTTTTGCTCTTCATGCTTGTTCCCATCCTATGGAACAGATGATGGCTTTATTAGCTTTGATTGAAGGAGGAGTATTAGAGCGTTATCCGAATCTCAAGGTGGGATTCCTTGAATCAGGTTGTAGCTGGCTTCCTTACTGGTTATGGCGATTGGATGAAGAGTATGAAGATCTATTTTGGGAAGTCAAAGATAATGTCAAAATAAAACCTTCAGAATATTTTCGTCGTCAGTGTTTTATTTCTATTGAGCCATCGGAACCATTACTGGATCGGGTGATTGAATATATTGGCTCTGACAATTTAATCTTTGGCTCGGATTATCCGCATATGGATCATAATCCAAAGATTGTTAAGAATTTGGTAGAGCTTGAGGAAAGTTTATCTAAGGAAACTTTGCAAAAAATTCTTTGGGATAATCCTTGTCGTTTTTACGGTCTGTTTTGAATTACAAATCACATAGGAGGAAAAGACAATGATACAAGCAATAAAACAATATAAAATTGACTCACAACAACAAGGACAGTGGTATAAAGAAAATACCGTTTACCAAATATTAGAAGTAAGTCCGCCTACTCAAGAAGACAAGAGTCTAGAGAAAAATATATTTACAACTATATTAGCGAAAGAAAGAGGTATAGCTGATGAAAGTAAAAGTGTTCAATCAAAGAGTTTCGATAAGTATCCCCTTGATGAGAAGACAATAGAAAAGCTTCAAGATTATCCAAAAGAAGGTGATGGTAAGAATATTTCTTCATATTTACCCTCGTCAGGAGTTGTTTTTTCAAAAGGTTTTTTCAAGGC
>JBCBQE010001240.1:0-1546 GCA_039820385.1 Cyanobacteria bacterium J06635_10 | reverse complement strand
TCATACAATAGGAATAAGGGTTTGAGGGTAGTTTACATTCTGTAATATAGCTTGGTTTATTTGTGCCGACTTACTTAGTGGTTAGGAGTTAGTGGTTAGGAGTTAGGAGTTAGGAGTTAGTGGTTAGGGGTTAGGAGTAATGAGTAATGAGTAATGAGTTAGAAATTTTAAATTTTCTTCCCCCTCTTCCCCCTCTCCCTTCTTCCCCTATCTTTCCTTAATCTGCACGGTTTTATTCAAAAAGTTCATCACTAAGGAAATAGTTAAACTAAAAGTGAGATAGGTAAGCATGATTAATAACATTACTTCTACAGCTTTCCCGGTTTGATTAAAAGTGGTGGAAGCTACAAAATAAATATCGGGATAACCAATAGCGATCGCTAAGCTGGAATTTTTCGTTAAGTTTAAATACTGACTTGTCAATGGTGGAATAATTACCCGCAAGGCTTGGGGAAATATTACTAATCTCATTATCAACCCAGGCTTTAAACCTAAGGAACGAGCCGCTTCCCATTGTCCTTTCGATACCGATTGAATTCCACCGCGAACAATTTCAGCAATGAAAGCTCCGGTATAAAAAGTTAAACCGATTAATAAAGCAGCGAATTCTGAAGAAAATTGAAATCCTAAGACTTCTAAACCACCTTGACTCAGATAAATCAATCCTCCAAGGGAAATTCTATTATCTAAATTGGGGAAACTGAGAAAAACAGCAGAATACCAAAACAGTAATTGCAACAATAACGGCGTGTTGCGAAAGATTTCTACATAAATTAAAGCAATGTTTCGCACCAACCAGTTATCGGCAAGTCGTGCTATCCCCGCACCTATCCCCACAATAGTAGTAAGGATAATCCCCATGACGGCGACTCGCAAGGTGTTTAGTAAACCCACCCATAAAGCACGACTGTAAGCGTCGGTGGGTTGATAAGCGATGGGAGTTTCCCCGATATCAAAAGACGCTTCCTGTTGGAGAAAATCAAATCCAAACTGGATACCTAACTGCTGTAAATTACGGCTAACGTTAATAAATAAAACTATTGCGATCGCGATTGCTAAAATTACAGCAACAGCTTGTGTCGCAATCCGCCAAAAACGGGTATCGCGCCAAAATGACATAAATCAATTATCAATTATCAATTACCAGTGACAGAGCTTTACATCTCATCAATACATTTAGATAAGTTGTACAACAAATAATAAGTTTATACAATTTTTCCCTGAGCGATTAAATATTTATCCACAGATTTTTGAATAACCTTCATATGAAAATGGATAGGAGCCACTCGGTACAAGCCGCCTGTTCCTTTGGCTCCTCGATTCGGGCAGTTGGGTACTTGATAATTGATAACTGATAATTGATATGTAGTAAGTAGTGGCATATAATTTTTTGGAATGTAATCTAATTTGCTTTGATTAGATACATACATTATTATGATAAAAATCTACTTATTTAAGGGATATTTGTAATGGAAGCAAAAGAACTATCTCTATGTAAAAAATGATTATATACGTTTTCTATACCATTCTTAGTAGTAGAAGGCGT
>JBCBQE010001239.1:0-1551 GCA_039820385.1 Cyanobacteria bacterium J06635_10 | reverse complement strand
TGGGGATTAGCGACTTCAAAGGTTACAAATACGAATATACGTATTGTATTTTTTGTATCGCTATTCAATTGACATTACTGTCAGATTATGCAGAAAGATGACTTGACAAAAATAGAAAAATAAATTTTAGGTGCAAATATCTCTTGTCTCCTAAAGTGTTTGTTAACAATAACTTTACGGTCTTAGCCTTGGATAGATGGATTTTATTTCATACTTCAAATATCACCTTCATACTTAATTGAACGCACTGAAATTCATGATATATCTTACACTCAGAATCTCAAAAATCCGCATTAAAGCATTAAAATTATATATTGCTAACAACGGCAATGCTCCAATACTTAGCTACTGACTGCGTTGCAATTATATAAATATTTAAGCAAACACTAACAAATAAAGTAAATTACTCGTTAAGTGATGTTTGTCATCCTACAATAGGAATAAATTATCTAAGGTTAATAATAAGTTTTGCAACCGCCGTCAAGGATTCCCAATATAATTTTCTGTCTTGAGAAAAAATTATATTGGGTACCCCTCAGAACTTTTCAGCATCGATCAACCGCTTGCAAAAGCACACCGAAGCGTTAGAAGTAGATGAAACAGCACCGCCGAAGTTTTGCGTGGAAGCGAATTTATAAGTATCTAATTAGTCATGGCTTAAATAGGCTCATCTTTACATTGTCTTCATTAAAAAAGCTCAAAATTATTGATATATATGAACTGAATCTGAAATTCTCTGAAATTAGTTTGTAAGTAAAATAGTTTCACGTAGATTTCAAAAGTTTTACGACCACGGTAAACTCGTATATGTCAACGTCCGGTTGGAAAAAGTAATTTTTGAATAAATTGCACAACCCCACCCTTAACCCCGGAGCTAGCAGGGAGGGGATAAATTTTGATTAGAAGGCTAGACGAATCACACTAAAAATCACCGCACTCAAAACAGCACTCACCGGAAGGGTAATTATCCAAGCTGCAGCAATTCCTTGTAAGGTTTTGAATTGCACTGATTTAATATCTTTAATAATTCCAATACCAACTACACCACCTACAAGTGCGTGAGAAGTCGAAACGGGTAAACCCAAACGAGACGCAAGAATGACTGTGGTAGCAGTTGCGAGTTCCGCACAAAACCCACTACTTGGTTGCAAAGTTATAATACTTTCGCCAATAGTCGCAATTACTTTTTTACCCCAAATCGCCAAACCAAAAACAATACCAGCACCACCAATTACAAGAATCCATACAGGGATATCTAAATCATAAACGGGGACTTTCCCAGTGCGATTTATATAAGTTATTGCAGCCAAAGGAGCGATCGCATTTCCCACATCATTTGAACCGTGAGCAAACGCCACAAAACAAGCACTCAACAATTGGAATCTACCAAATATACGCTCAACAGAATTTGGGCATTGGGCATTGTTTTCAACTCTAGGTCCCCTTATCTCCCAATCTCTCCTTATTTCTCCCCAACTATAAACTGTAAGTCCCACTGCTGCGACCATACCAATAAAAAGAGGAACATCATGGGAAGGTATTTTTAAACCA
>JBCBQE010001238.1:0-1613 GCA_039820385.1 Cyanobacteria bacterium J06635_10 | reverse complement strand
TTTAAGTGTGTTGATCTCATCACGGTGGATAAATGTCTTAGAATACTTTAACGATACTAGCTTTAATATAAGAGAGCCTTTATTTAATCGCGATATCAGCTTTTACGTGTTTTCGTTACCAATTTGGGAACTTCTAGAATTTTGGTTATTAGGACTATTTTTATTAGGTATAGCTGCGGTAGGGTTAATTTATTTACGTTCGGCTAATAGCTTGAGTGAAGGTAAGTTTCCCGGTTTTAACGTGCAACAAAGGCTCCATCTCAACGCCTTGGGTTGCTTGATGATGTTGACTGTAGCTTTACGTTATTGGCTATTACGGTATCAACTTTTGTATTCCAGATTGGGGGTAAACTATGGTGCTAGCTATACAGATGTAAAAGTTTTGCTACCTATTTATACCGGCTTGAGCATTTTAGCTATATTTATTGCAGCTTATCTGGTGTTGCGAACTATAGCTTTATCTAAAAGAAAACAAGAGAGTTTAAAACGTGCGCCTTACCCGCGTCAATTAGTTTATGTGTCGGGATTATTTCTTGTAGTAGCAACTGTTGCTGTGAGCTTCCTACCTGCAGTAGTACAAAGATTAGTAGTACAGCCAAATGAAATTACCCGCGAAAAGCCTTATATTGAACGTACAATCCAACTTACCCGTGAAGCATTTAATTTAGACAGTATTGAAGCAACTACTTTTAATCCTGAAAATAATCTTACAGCATCTGATTTAGAAAAAAATGACTTAACTGTGGGAAATATTCGTTTATGGGATACGCGCCCACTTTTACAAAGTAACCGTCAACTACAACAAATTCGACCTTATTACAAGTTCCCTGGTGCAGATATTGATCGCTATACTCTTAAACGCAGTCTTAATTCCAAGGCTTCTTTTAAACAGCAAACTATCATCGCCGCCAGAGAGCTCGATTACAACGACATTCCCGATGCTGCGAAAACTTGGGTAAACAAACATTTAGTTTATACTCATGGCTACGGGTTTACGCTGAGTCCAGTCAATGAAGTTGCCTCTGGTGGATTACCTTATTATTTCGTTAAAGATATTGGTGTTACTAATTCAGCAAATCAAGCTTCTTTATCAATATCAAATGCAGAAATTCGTGCCAGTATACCAATTGCGAATCCGCGAATATATTATGGAGAACTCGCTAATAATTATGTAATGACAGGGACAAAAACTAAAGAGTTTGACTATCCTAGTGGAAATGCTAACGAATTTAACATTTATGATGGACGCGGTGGAATTCCCATAGGCTCATCTTGGCGACGCTTGTTGTTTGCCGAGTATCTTAAAGATTGGCAGATGCTGCTAACTCGTAATTTTACGCCAGAAACTAAGGTACTTTTCCGTCGTAATATAAGACAAAGAATAAGATCGATCGCTCCTTTTCTACGTTTCGATCGCGATCCTTACTTAGTTGCAGCTGATGGAAAAGGAACAACTATCGATAATAAACCAACATATTTGTATTGGATAATTGATGCTTATACTACCAGCGATCATTATCCCTATTCTGATTCGGGTAAAAATAAATTTAATTACATCCGCAACTCCGTAAAAATTGTTGTTGATGCTTACAACGGTGATGTGAATTTTTACA
>JBCBQE010001237.1:0-1636 GCA_039820385.1 Cyanobacteria bacterium J06635_10 | reverse complement strand
TGATTGTCTTTAGATACAGCTTGTATCAGTAATGGTAATGCTTTAGGAGCTTTAGAAAATCACAGAGTTGTTCGTTATTCTGCAGTTGTTGCCCTCGGTGAGATTCAGGATCTAATTGCGACTGATGCTTTGATAGACGCTCTCAAAGATGAGGAGAGTGTGGTTGAAGAGGTTATCAAATCTTTGCGTTTACTCCGATCCAGTAAGGTATTACCTTATGTAAAAAAGTTTCTAAAGAGCAAAAACTCTAAACTGCGAAAAGAAGCTGTTCTAATCATTGGTTTATTGGGGGACTCAAAAAAAGATGCAGCTACCTTGTATAAATTCCTAAAAGATAAGAGTTTTTCCGTTCGATTATGTTCAGCTTATTCGTTAAGTCAATTTGGCAATAGGAAAGGTCTTCCCTTGTTACAAGAGGCACTGGAAACTGGGAATAAAGATGCTAGGAAACGCGCACTCTATGGGCTCGAAAACTTTGGTGGAAAAGTTGGGCTAACTACAATAGCGTCAGTTGCAGTTAAGGATGATGAGTACTCTATTCGAAAAGAAGCTATTCGGTTTCTAAAGAGGTTTAATCACATACAAGAAGTTAGAGATTTTCTTAAAAGAGCACTTGAGATTAAAAACGAGAATACTGCTCGAAACGCTATAGAAGCAGTGAAAGTATTAGGCTATCCTGAGACTCTAAAATCTTTAAGGCGAATTATCAAAAATATTCTGGTAGTCGAAAGGCCTTTGGAAGCTATGCAAGCTGTTCAGTTATATTTTGGTTTCTATGATTTCGAAATTTATAAAATAGCGGTTCAAAACAAAGGAAGATTAAATTTATTAGATAGTGGAGGGCTTTCAATGAATCATCTATTATCTAAAATTGATCAAACGATTCAACAAAACGATAGGAAAATATCTACAATGGCAAGTGAACCTAAAAATGTCTTGAAAAATCCCACTTTTAATGCTCCTGTAAATTTTGGTGATAACCCCACAGGAGATTTTATAACCACTCAAAATAACTTTAAGGTTGATCCAGAAGTGCAGGATACAGTTTCTGATCTGCAAACTTTAGTGATCCAACTTCAACAGCAATATCCTTCTGTTAATGCCGAATCAGAAGCGTTAACTATAATCGATGCGGAGTTTACTGAAATTAAGCAATCCCAAAATCATAAACTAGCAACTCTGCGTAGACAACTCCTCAATCCTGAACGTCATTTGCAAGCTGGAAAGGCAACCCTTGTAGAAGTTGTGAAACATTTCTTAGAAGAAAGCGTTTGGGCAAAGGCTGCTATTACTTACTTTGATAAACTTAGCGAAACACCCGATTATGGAACTTAAATCATCAGAATTCTAGAAAACCTTACGTAATTGATTCATTATAGCGGTTTCAGGCCGATTGAGGTACACTTTTAGGCTATAGGAACAGACTCACTATGGTAGGTAGCACCGATGCCAAAAGCTTACTCATTGGACTTACGCCAGAAGATCGTCGATGCTTATGACCGAGGCGGTATCTCTCAGCGAGGGCTTGCCAAACATTTCGGGGTGGCCAAGAGCTTTATTGAAAAACTCCTGAAGCAGCACCGAGAGACGGGTTCGATTGCACCCAAGGTCAGAGAGCAGCAAACCCCGCCCAAAC
>JBCBQE010001236.1:0-1636 GCA_039820385.1 Cyanobacteria bacterium J06635_10 | reverse complement strand
ACGTTACATTGTAACGTCTCAAAATCTAAATTCCGCCACGAGGTAGGCAACGCCATATTTTCTATTGAATTGATTTAGCAATGGTGCGTTACAGCAAAACCTTAACGCACCATTACCAAATCAAATACTCGATAATTATTCTGATGGTAAACTGACGTTACCTGCCTCGTGGCGGAATTTAGATTTTGAGACGTTACAATGTAACGTCTCTACATAGCTTTCGGCGATTCATAAAATTTAATTCATACTTCGCATCAGCAACGCCGAAAATATGATGTTTCACATTTTTTCAACTTCACCAACGATTGTTGATAATAATCCGCGAAGTTGGCTGACGATTGCGTCTTCGGGAATCTTTGATAATTATTGGGTTAACTAAAACTGGGTTGATCAAGGTGGAGTTATAAACTTTCCTTTTTCTGTAGGGTTGAGAGAAACGACTACCTATAAGTATATGTCCTGTTGCGGGATTTACGGGTACGGGTGTAGAAATGGGACTACCATAAATAAAATTACTTACAGTCGGATTATGATTTTTTCTGTAGTAGGTAATACCACCATCGTTCGCGACTGCAAACTGAGCAGAGGCTGGTACAGCTACAACACAGGTTTTGGTAAGAGCAGTTCCAAAACCCAAAAAATACCGTTGTGCTTTTGCGTTATTAAACATAATAGTTGTCCGAAATTTTGCTGCGAGTGCCGCACGGCCTGTCTTACTGCGTCACCCACATAAAGAATGTGACTACAGGTATTAAGTTAGCTTGGGAATCCAAGACTTGGAAAAATCAAGCTTTTGAGCTGCACATAGGTGTGATTCTATAATTAAGCTACTGCCTTATAGACTTTTGGCATATAGTTAAAAAACAAAAAACATACCTAAGAAAATCAGCAAATATACTTAATTAAAATTTTAGAGTTGATCTCTAATAAGATACTTAGCTTCACAAAAAATTCTTAAAATGTTGCCTTAAAACGGCAAAATGTAGGTTAGTGGTTGTTTATATAGTTCAAAGTGAGTTCCGAAAGTTTAGAAATCGCCAAGCAGCGTTTCCGTAATGGCAAAGCTGCTTTTGAAAATGGGCAGTACCGCAAAGCTGTTGAGGAATTGGAAAAAGCTTGTGCTTTGTTAGCCCGTAATAGTCGCCTTGGAGGTGAGATGCAAATTTGGTTAGCAACAGCTTACGAAGCCGCTGGGCGAAATCAAGAAGCTATAGCCCTTTGCGAACAACTTAAACGCCATCCTTATCCAGATACCAGCAAAGATGCACGGCGATTGCAATATATTTTTAAAGCACCTAAATTAAAGCGTCCAAAAAAATGGATGACTGAAATACCCGATTTGGGAGCATTATCTGATGACGGAAGTAAAATTCGTTTGGCTGTATCTCCGAAAAAATCGTCTCAGTCTAAAGAATCTGAAGAACCCGAATTTATTGACTTAAGTCAGGTAAATACTAAAGATAATCGCTTTATCTTGCTAGCGTTAATTATTATTGCTATGACTTTGGGTAGCTTGGTTTGGTTAAGTTTTTAAACAATTACTTATCCGAGTGCCACAAACAAGAACAAAATCGTAAATCTATTAAGTTTTGCAATTATGTCACGATTTAGCTATCAAAGAGATTCTTCCCTTGTT
>JBCBQE010001235.1:0-1647 GCA_039820385.1 Cyanobacteria bacterium J06635_10 | reverse complement strand
TGCAGGAGACGTAACAGTGTTACGTCTCTACACAGGTTTCATGTTTTTGACAAAATGTAATAAATGCAATTCATAGTTTAATTCAGCAACGCCAATATTTTTGTCTAGTACGAGGAAAATTTTTTGAATAACTACTGCGATCGCACTAATCGATTACCGGCTCAGCTTGTATGGTGTGTTAGATGCACAACTACTCCCTTCCCCCCAGAAGATTACCGGCGTTAACCATCGTGAGGGAGGGAGAGAGAGGGAGAGAGGGAGGGAGAAATTTATATAGGTAATCTTAGAGGGTGATAGGAGTAAATTATGCTAAAACGTATAATCTTAACCAACAACCCTTGGTGCGTTAATTTTTCCTATAGAATCCCAAAAAGCCGTAACACACCCTACTGTCTGATGAGCGTTTTCCAATTTTTATTCACCAGATACGATGTCGCTCATCAGTTAGTAATTTATAATTCGTAATAATTAGCCCAGGTTGGGAATCTTGTAATTGTATCGTAAATCTTGTAAATAGCGATCGCCTTCACCGTAAGCTATGGCGAAGCCATTCACAGGGTGCGTGGCAGCAGAGTCATTAGTTTTAGATAATTGATAATTGTTCATTGATAACTGTCATAATTAGTAGATGCGATTTTTTTCACTATTTTTTGCTACTCTGCTTGCAGTAATTTTACTACATATCCCAATGGTTGCTGCTACTCCTATTACTCCAGGAGACAATCTGGTTGTGGAAGGAATTCCACCGATTTCTTCCGATTTAGCGCAGAAAGTCGAACGTTATACTCAATTTCGTTCTGCTGGTATTTCAAGTTGGCACCCGAGAAAACGCGAAGTACTGATTTCTACGCGCTTTGGAGATACGCGTCAAGTACATCTAGTTAAGTCTCCTCTGGCGAGTCGCCAACAATTAACGTTCTTCCCAGAACCCGTTCGCGGTGCGAGTTTTCAACCTACTGATGGTAATTATTTTGTCTTTAGTAAAGATATTGGCGGTAATGAATTTAACCAAAATTATCGCTATGATTTAGATACTGGGGAAACCACTTTATTAACCGATGGTAAATCGAAAAACAGTCGTGGTGTATGGTCGAACCGTGGCGAACGCATGATTTACACGTCTACACGTCGTACGGGTAACGATGCTGATTTTTACACGATCGAGCCGCAAAATCCCGCAAGCGATAAGTTATTAACAGAAAATGAAGGTGGTGGTTGGTATGGTTTGGATTGGTCGCCGGATGATGCTAAATTCTTAGCGTTGCAATATGTTTCGGTGAATGAGAGTTATCTGTGGTTGATAGATACCTCTACAGGTGAGAAGCAACGGCTATTACCCCAAGAAGGTGAGGAAAAGATTTCTTACGATGGGGGGATATTTAGTAAAGATGGCAAAGGTTTATATGTAATTAGCGATCGCGATTCTGAGTTTTCCCGGTTAGCATATGTTGAACTAGATACTTTAGAGCATACTTATCTCAGCAAAAAGTTTCGTTGGGATGTTACCGCTTTTGATCTTTCCGATGATGGTAATTACCTGGCTTTTGTCACCAATGAAGATGGAACTGGGGTATTACATATTTTAAATACTGCAACGCGCCGTTTTAAGCGTTTACCAAAGCTTCCTATCGGGCAAGTATATGGCAT
>JBCBQE010001234.1:0-1651 GCA_039820385.1 Cyanobacteria bacterium J06635_10 | reverse complement strand
AACCGATGTCTCGACGTAACAGTGTTACGTCTCCCACAATGTGAAATCATAATTTCATATTGCGATTCAGCAACGCCTATTTTTTGAACGCAAAGTGACGCGAAGTGAAGCGCCCCCGTAGCGCAGAGTTTTTTTAGACTATATTTTTGGCGTTGCGAAATCCGGGGATTAGAAAGGTTTTTCCCAAACCGATACATGATAGCGACTGGTGTTTGTAAATGGTTCTTTTTTCCAACCTCCCCACCTGGCTTTCAGCTTTAAATTAGCGATTCTAGCCATCAGATCGAGTTCTGATGGCCAAACGTAACGAAAAGGTATTGAAGATAGCTCTACTTTTTGATTACGAACTTTCATATGATGTGACACTACGGATTGAGAAACGAAATCATAGGTATCTATTCCCCAATGCTCGTCGCTGCGATCGAATACATGGTTTGTTTCTCCATGTGGTATAAACTGAAGAGCGGGAACCATCACCTCGATGACGAAACAACCACCAGGATTCAGATGTAATGCAGCGTTTTGGAAGCATCTAACTTGTTCTTCCTGAGTTGTCAGGTTCATGATAGTATTAAAAATTAAGTAGACAAGGAAGAATGTTCTTTTGCATGATGTGGTTGCAAAATCACCTTGAGTTAGGACAATACTATCTCCCCCAGTTTTCTCGGTGAGTTTGGCGAGCATGGCTTTTGAAAGATCGATTCCATGAACTTCGATACCTTTCATAGCCAGTGGTAAAGCTATTCTACCAGTTCCAATACCAAATTCCAGCGCACTTCCCCCATCTGCAAGTTCTGCGAGAAAATCTACCACAGGATTGATTTCTTCGGGGTTGAAAGCATCAATATCATCATCATATGTTGAAGCGACTTTTTCGTTGAAATAATCGTTAATATACATATTTTTTTTGTTCACCACTTTTAAGTTAATGGTAGAGCATATGTATTATATAGCAATATAAAACCCCTCTCCAAACCTCTCTCCTCGAAACCGGAGAGAGGCTTTTGAAAACTTATTCTAATATGGGTGCCCGTGAAATCTGCGATGAATTACCACACTTTGCAAGTTAATTAGGTACAGAATAATCTTTTAAAACTAATGCACGGATATTGGACTAAATTCCATCACGGTTAAGCTTGTTCCTGTAGGAATGACTTGTTCAAGCTTGAAACCACTAGCTTCAAATAACTCCTTATATTCTTGTTCGGTACGCCAATAACCACCCGGATTTGTAATCATCATTTGAACTGCGGCTAAAGCTGGTATAGTTCCGTCGGGATATTCTACAGGAGCACCAAGAGCGGGTACTAGGGTTTGTAGAAGTATTACCCTACCATGTTCGGGGAGAGCTTCCCTACAGTTAGTCAGAACCTTGATTGAATCCTCTCGACTAAATACTGATAGAAAATACTTCATTACAATCGCATCGGCACCTTTTGGTAAGGATTCCAAAGCACTTCCACTCTTTATTTGTACCGCATGATTAACTCCATATTTTGAAAGGTTATTAGGAGCAGTTTCTACTTCATGAGGTAAATCAAACAAAATGCCTTTACAGCCAAATTTTTTGACTATATTTGCAATTAATGTACCTTGATTTCCTCCTAAATCCATTACTGTCTGAAAACGACCAAAGTCATAAACTTCAAAC
>JBCBQE010001233.1:0-1661 GCA_039820385.1 Cyanobacteria bacterium J06635_10 | reverse complement strand
CAAATTTAGGAGATTCCTTAAGATACTGAACTTGAGATGCATAAGCTTCTGGTAACGTCATCCGCGCTACCCGATTCATGTAAGTTTGATAATTATCGTCCAACCTTTATACCCTCCGGCACTCATTGGATAGATTGTAGGCATTTTCACCCAATTTAACCAAAATTTAAAAGTTAAAGTTCTGTATGTTTAAGGTTAAATCGCTTTTAACTCCCAACTCCTTACTTCTTACTTCTTACTTCTTACTTCTTACTTCCAACTCCTCCCACCATGCCAATCTATATCTATTGGGGTGAAGATGATTTTGCGATGGAAAAAGCGATCGCCAATTTACGCGACGAGATTCTCGATGCTAATTGGATAAGTTTTAATTATACGACTTTTCCCCCAGAGATCGCTAATGCTGCAATTGAAGCGTTAAATCAAGCCATGACACCACCTTTCGGGGCTGGTGCACGTTTAGTATGGCTGATGAATACCACTATCACGACTCAATGCCCTGAAAATGTTTTATCAGAATTGCAGCATACTTTGCCAGTAATTCCTGAAAATTCTTACTTACTAATCACTAGCCCCAATAAACCAGATGAACGATTAAAATCAACCAAATTATTGAAAAAATTTGCTAACTTTCGCGAATTCGGGCTTATATCACCTTGGAAAACCGATCTACTTGTAAAATCTGTCAATGATGCCGCTTGTAGCCTTGGAATCAAACTAACTTCTAAGTGTGCGGAATTTTTGGTAGAGGCAGTAGGCAATGATACTCGCTTACTTTATAATGAACTAGAAAAATTACAACTCTACTTGCTCGATAGTAATAAACCGCTAGATGTAAATACAGCCGCACAATTAGTCAGAAACTCGACTCGAAATAGCATACAACTAGCCAATGCTATTAGAATGGGAAACACCGAAGTTGCCTTAACTTTAGTCGCGGATTTGATGAATGCTCACGAGCCTGTTTTGCGAATAGTTGCCACACTTATCGGTCAATTTCGTACCTGGTTATGGATTAGAATTATGATGGAAACTGGGGAACGTTCTTCACCAGCTATAGCTCAAGCTGCTGAAGTTCGCAATCATTTTCGCATCAAATATTTGCAACAAGAAGTTAAGTTTCTTTGTGTGGAGCAACTAATATCATGTTTACCTATACTACTTGAATTAGAAGTTAATCTCAAACAGGGAGCCGCACAAACTTTAACACTCCAAACTAAAGTTGTAGAGATGTGCCAAATATGTCGAAAAAGCTAACAATAAATATATTTTTTGAATTTATTTAATTTTTCCAGGGAACAACTCCCGGTTTAAATAATTCAAAGTTATTAACATATTCTTACTGTAGTTAATTCCCACACAGCATATGAAGAAAATTACTCATTCTTCAAAGATAGTTCAGATAACTCGAATGCTTTCTAAGTCTTTTTTGATAGGTACTTTAGCCACTGTTGGTTTCTTGGCTAGCAGTATACTTTCCAGTTCAAAAATTGATGCTCAAACTCCTTCATCAATTGAGAAAAATGAAATAGTCCAATATTCTAGAGCTTTATTATATATAGAGCGAAATCGTCTTCAAGCCTTAGATGAGATGCTAGATGGCTGGTTACAAACGATTTGAGGAAGTCGTTTACCTCCGGAAATTTTTTTGATCTCATCAA
>JBCBQE010001232.1:0-1672 GCA_039820385.1 Cyanobacteria bacterium J06635_10 | reverse complement strand
AAGGAAGATTCCTGAACAAGCCAATCGTTTACGAGTGCATTCCAAGTTTGGATGCTGGCTGGATGAACTGTAGCCCCTAAAGGAACCAGCATACTTCGATAATCTCGGAGTACCCATCCCCCAACTCTTCCAATAGTATGTCCTGGGCCAAGTCCTAACAACCAATTTAAAGGAGAGTGGAAATAGGAAATAACAATGCGAACTCCCATCAATTTGCTATTAATAGCCTTACCATCAGGACCGTAAAGATGAGTTCTTTCTGACCAATATTTAAAAGCATCTAAACCTTTTATATCTAAATTTTGTACAGCCCAAACAAAAATTACCAAAATGAGAATAAAACTGATGAGGTATGCAAAGGTCTTGCCCAAATTCTTAAATTGACTTAACAACAAAAGTAACCACGCGACAAAAAACGTCACAAGAATCTGTTTGGAGTCAGAAATAAGTACTTGATAAAACCCTGCGGATACCCAAAATACTCGTTGCCACATCGGAGCAGTTTTAGCGTTGAAAAAATAGTATAAAGAAACGGCTAATGATATTGAACAAGATACATAATTTCCTGCTCCTGATAAATAAAATACACCTTGAACTGCATCTTCTGGAGTAAATGTATATCGAGGGATTATACCAACATCTATCAGAGGTTTTTGAATAAAAGCAGTGAATAAATTAATTACGCAGGCAATTAGTAACCAAGCTCTTATTTTTTTATAGTTTTCTTTAGATAGAGGTATACAAATTATTGTTAGTAGGACTAAAAAGGGTTCGGCAAGTATTATGTAAGTCAAAAACACATTCAGTTCCCCCGCTTTATTTAATAAAGCGCTGGCTATCATAACTCCAAGGAGAATAAAACAGCCAGTCATGAGTTCCCATGAAATTGCAATTTGTGTTCTATCCTTGGTGCCTGTCTTGGTTATAGCTACAAAAAGAGCAAATGGAGCTATCAAAAAATGTAAAAAATTGATGGCTGAAGGCGCACCTGCTGCTGCAATAATCCTAGGGAAAAAAGCAGTGACAAATGTAGCTAAGATTAATGTTATGGTTGTCAGATAGACTGGTTTTTGTTCTTTTAGTATCTGTTGTTTTTTCGAGGATATTGAGTACATATTCTTACTACCAAAGTAATTTTGGCAATTAATTTATATAGTGGTATGACAAACCTCAGCTATTGGTGAAAAAATACTATTAGGACTTACGCAACCGGCACATTTTTCTTGTAGGGGCACGTGAGCTTTTGACTAGTTTTTAACGTATTAATAAGGCAATGAGTGTACGGCACCAGCCGGGTATTGTGACAATTGCGTAAGTCCTGACTATAAATCTACTTATGAAATGAGCGATAAATTTCTTAAATTATACTTACTAATAGTTGAGTTTATTTTAACACAGAGTATAGATTAAGAAATTGATGTGCTATTTTCTCTTTTGAGAAACGATTATCGGCAGAAATACTCTCCAAATTAGTTTGGGTTAAACAGCTATCGATCGCTTGTGAAAGATTTTCTATAGAGTTACTTTGTAAATCAAAATAAGAGCAGTTAGCATTACCAATTTCTCTAAATATAGGAATATCAGAACATACCACTTTAGAGCCAAGATAAAGTGCTTCAGCTAGTGGTAAACAAAAACCTTCGGTGGAAGAAGGTACTACCAAAGCTTGGCA
>JBCBQE010001231.1:0-1676 GCA_039820385.1 Cyanobacteria bacterium J06635_10 | reverse complement strand
CTTTATTGAATGTAGGTTGTTTAGACCGACGTTTGGAAAAATTAGCCACTCAAATTGATGTTTTGTTTAATGATGAAATTACTATTTCTCAATTAAAAGAATCAGAAATAAAACAACTACAATCTCTTGCTCCACATTTGAAAAAATTATGCTCTCAACTAGCTAGCTATCAAATCCCTCAGACATTAGTTCACGGGGATTTACATTTAGGAAATGCTGTTTTATATCAAGACAACTATATTATTTTTGATTGGACTGATAGTTGTATTTCTCATCCTTTCTTTGATATGTTTGAATTATTCTTTATTCGTAAAAATATACCTTTTTTATCATCTGTTAGTAGTTTACGAGATGAATACTTATCACAATGGACAGCTTACGAGCCAAAATCGCGTTTATTAGAAGCTTGGATGTTAGCTAAACCATTATGTGCTTTACATCATGCGGTGACTTACCAGCATATTGTCGCTTGTTTAGAACCAAGAGCAAAGCAGGAAATTAATGCTCTACCCTATTTTCTACGAAGACTTTTGAAATGTCAGATTGAACGAGTTATAAGTAATGAGTAACAACCAACAACTAACAAGCAACAATTAACAACTAACAACTAATAAATATCAAAACCTATTCCGATAAACCTTTGGTGTTGCTCCGACAATTTTGCGGAACTGTGCTGTAAAATGGCTGGGATTAGAAAATCCAACTTGGTAAGCTATTTCTGCTGCGGAAAATTGTGTAACTTGTAATAAAATTTTAGCTCGTTCTATTCTACGCTTAAGAATATAACGATATGGTGGTTCTCCTACTAGAGTTTTAAAAGTACGAGCAAAATGAAATTCACTCATGGGAACTAATGCAGCAAGATTTGCGATCGCTAATTCTTCCGCTAAATTTTCTTCAATGTAATCTTTAATTTCTTTAAGTTTGAAAGTGTCGAGAACATCTGCTTCTGAGGGAGATTTTTTTGTAACTCCACCGTAATTTCGCAGTAAATGTATTGCTAACAAATTCCGCAAGGATTCCACATACAACTTACCAGACAAACCACCATTGACTACCTCAGATTTTAACAACTGAGCTATATGCAAAATCGTTGGATCGGAGAAAATTACCCTATGATCTAACTCAATGGGAGTTGATATCCCATTTTCATCTGCCAATTGGTTGATTAATTTTGGCTCAAGCAGTAAATTCACATATTCGCTTTCTTTTTCCCTTCGATGCCATACAAATTCCCGTTGGGAATATAAAAATACACTTCCTGCTGGTAGGGGAGTAGTTTGGGGTTTTCCTCCATCTACTGACCAAGTAACGCGCTCGTGAGGAGCGAATGCCACACTGATTGCGTTTTTAGGCATGGTAAAATCAAATTCCCCAGACTCTTCCAGACGACCGTATTCTACAATCAAATTGCTCCATTCAGCTTTGATTATGGTAGCCTTTGTTTGTTGTTTGGGTTGTGGCATCGGATTAGAGAATACTTAAATAACTTTACTTATCTTAATTAAAAATATCAAATTAATAATTAAACTTTTGGTAGTTATCATTAGGGTTTTCAATTGAAATAATTGATTATTAAGTAGGACTTACGCAACCGGCACATTTTCCTTGTAGGGGCACGTGACACTATGCTTGATTTCTAACCAAATAATAAGGCAATCAGGGTACGGCACCAA
>JBCBQE010001230.1:0-1679 GCA_039820385.1 Cyanobacteria bacterium J06635_10 | reverse complement strand
TGCTCGGAATTGCCTGAACCAGCAACGGGGTTAAAAATCAAACAAGCTTTTCGATGCATACTAAACTGTGGCGGGTTATAAAAATATAATTTATTAATATTACTAGATTATTATAATTTTGTGTAAAAAAACTTAAAAATAAATCTAGCTAGAGAGGTAATTTAACTTGAAGTTATCGGAAATAGACGAATGGTGTATTTGGTGAGTTAAATCATCCTTAGACTTGGTTTATCACTATTTCTTTTTATATATAAATATAATTGAATAATCTATCTAGCGATTCAGACCCGATCGAGATAGCATCCGATAACATTGGTAGGAGAAAGAGAAAAAATTAAATTCAGTTTTCTTGGATAACTGAATCCTATAAATGCTGTCCGATAAAGAGAGGAATTGACTAAAAGATGTTTTTTCACAAGAAAGAATTAATTGAAAAAGAAGTAAAAATTGACGAACCCAACCCTCGTTTCGCTCAACTTTTACTGGAACAATTTGGTGGTGCAACAGGGGAACTTTCCGCCGCTTTGCAATACTGGGTGCAGTCTTTCCATATGGAAGATGCAGGTATTAAAGATATGCTGCAAGATATCGCCACAGAAGAGTTTAGCCATTTGGAAATGATTGGTAAACTCATCGAAATACATACTAAGAATGTTGACCAAACCGATGCATTCAAAAGCACTTTGTTTGCAGTACGCGGTAAAGGACCTCACTTTCTAGACTCCCAAGGTTCGGCTTGGACGGCGACTTATTTAAACGAAGGTGGCGATGTTGTGCGTGATTTACGAGCAAATATTGCAGCGGAAGCAGGTGCCCGTACTACCTATGAATCCTTGATTCAATTAGCACCAGACAAAGGAACCAAAGATACCTTGGTACATCTATTAACTCGGGAAATTTCCCACACCAAGATGTTCATGAAAGCTTTGGATTCTGTAGGCAAATTAACAGATCCATTCTTCGGAAATATCCAGCCTGATTCTACCGTAGATATTTACTACAACTTATCTACCAACGGTAAGGATGAGCGCGGCCCTTGGAACTCTGATGAAAACTTCCGCTATATCGCCGATCCAATGAAAGATAAAGTCTAAGCTTCCTTACTCGACGAATCAAAATTTCCGCGTTGAATGCTTGAGATTTATTCGCATCCTCACGAAGTCAGAAGTTTAATAGTAAATCTTTGAGTAGACAAGAGTGCGATTAAATTTAAAGCTTACTTATAGCCGTCCGGTTGGGTTTAATACCCCCACCGGCGTTACTTATAAGTCTAAAAAAAGAAGATAATGGAGAATTAACATGACAATTTCCGCAGACCAAATTCCCGCTCAGTCTCAGGATAAACAGCCTGGATTAGAATCTGAAATGAATCCCAAACCCCAGTACGATCGCGAAAGCTATCGGGGTAGCAATAAATTACAAGGTAAAGTAGCTTTAATTACTGGCGGTGACAGTGGTATCGGTCGTTCTGTAGCAATACTGTACGCGAAAGAAGGTGCAGATGTTGCGATTGTTTATCTCGACGAACACCAAGATGCTGAAAAAACTAAAGAGTTAGTTGAAGCAGAAGGACAAAAGTGTTTGTTAATACCAGAATATCTAGTTTACCCAACTGTTCTACTGTTTTTTGTACAACCTCATGACAAAACTGATCGTTGCTAATATCTCCTGGTATTAAC
>JBCBQE010001229.1:0-1689 GCA_039820385.1 Cyanobacteria bacterium J06635_10 | reverse complement strand
TCTTGACTAAAACAGGCTGGTTGGTGCGTGACACCAGAAGCCTTATCATTACGTTGAAAATCAATCAAAAATATGTCATATATAAAAATATTTTTTTCATATTAACAAACATATATTTTATTCATTAATTTTGTTTAAAAAAAAATAAAAAAATCTAGTTTATTTCAAATATTTTTAATTTTAAATAGCAAAATAAATAGATAGATTAATCGTACCCAAAAAATTATTGAACTATGGAAAATATGAAATTTACTGGTTACTTATCTACATTTTCTTTGCCAGAAATTTTTGAATTCTTAGAACAAGGCTATAAAACCGGATTACTCAGCGTTCGAGCTTTGAAAGATAATCGAAATCAGGAAACCGAGAATCATTACATATGGCTCCGTCAAGGTAGAATTGTAGCCGCAGCAAACCGCTTAGATAATCAAGGTTTAGTTTCAATGATTGCCCGAAGAGGTTGGGTAAAGGAAAGCATTGCAACAGAAAAATTTCAAGCCTGCGGTAGTAAAATGGCAATGGGCTTATGTCTCAAGTCTCAAGGATTGCTTAGTGCAGAACAACTGACATTATTGTTTCGTGCCCAAATAACGGGACAAGTTTCTCCTTTATTTGAATTAGAAAATGGTAAGTTTGACTGTGATTTCCAAGCTGACATACCAACCGCAGAAATGACTGGCTTGAGTACGATCGCAACTGAAGCAACAATTAAGGGTTTAAGAAGCCTGCGAAACTGGTCAGCATTGTCAGCAAAATTACCAGATCCTACTTCAGGTATTTCCAAAAAGATGGGAATTTTGCCTTCCCTACAGTTGGATTCTCAAGAATCAAGAGTTTGGAAATATGCTAATAGTCAGACTTCTTTGAATGAAATAGCCAATCAACTATCAATTCCTTTAGAAAAAGTACGACAGGTTGCTTTTCGATTAATCGTGAGCAATCTAGCAGAAGAAGCTTTTATTGTAGTTACTCCTAAAAAGCCTATTCATGGAGATAGTCAAGAATTTGCCGATTTAGATTCTACAAATGGATTTGGCGAATTAACATCTCATGCATCTACAACCCATTTATCTACTTTCAAGAGTAACGAACCAGCTTATGGTGTAAAAACTCAAAAACGAGACACAGTAACAGTTGAGAATAAAGTATTAGAGCCAATAACCACAGATTATTCTCAGAAAGATAATGTCAGCCAGTCATTTTTAGAAAACTTAGTTGGCTTTCTTAAACAAAAAGTTTAAAGTGAAAACAAATGGCTCGTAATCGATCAAAAATCAGGTTCATTCCAATTAATTAAGTATAACCTCCCCTTTAGAATAGAGAAGCCCAAATTACCGACAATCCTTTCTCTATTCTAAATTTATTTATAAATTGATTGTTTATATTCAAATTATAATTTACCTTCGGAATTTCAATCAAAAATCCTTTATTATAACTTAAAAATATAGATACTAAAATTAGTAGTTATTTACGCTAGGACGATAGTGGTATCACTTGTTACAAGATTCTACTCAAATAGTATTCGATATTAATTTATACCTAATTTATTTCCAGGAACTACTACCCATTTTGAGAACAAAAAATAACAGTCTAATTGATAAAAAATGATGAATAATCTAATTGTAGATGGGAGTTTAAATCCGTAGAAATAACAAAAAAGAGGGAAAATTAAAATCAGAAGATACACGG
>JBCBQE010001228.1:0-1715 GCA_039820385.1 Cyanobacteria bacterium J06635_10 | reverse complement strand
CAAAGGAGTTCGGATTTATCATGGCTTTCATTAACGGAACAGGAAACAACGACAATCTTTTTGGTACTGCTGCTCGTGATTCCATTAACGGTGGGGCAGGGAACGATCGGCTTTTTGGTAGCAATGGGAATGATTTTTTGAATGGGGGAGCCGGAAATGATACCTTAATTGGTGGAAATGGCAACGATACTTTATTTGGTGGTTCTGGTGACGATATCCTTAGAGGTGGTGCAGGCGGCGATAGTTTTTTTCTAGCAACAAACCAGGGGCAAGACACCATCTCCAATTTTCAACTTAACCAAGATTCGATTATCTTGGGTAGCGGTTTAAGCTTTGGACAACTAACTATTTTCCAAAATGGTAATAATGCTGTAATTTCAGTTACTAATACCGGTGAAACTTTAGCATTTTTAAATGGAATAAACGCCGATCAACTTGGAGCGAACAACTTTGAAACTATTATTGGCGTGTAGGAGTAGCAATACGGAAACTACAAGGAGGCGGCGTATTATTTTTAATAACTAAATATACCCCATATTTTGCCTAATTGATAAATAAGTTTTCATTACAAAATGTCGTAATTGTGGTATAGTCAGGTGCAAAACGCCCTTTTCACTCTAGAGAATTTGGGCGTTTTTGAGTTTAATAACAGATTTATGAAAGATTATTTAGAATTTTCAATCAGGTAATTTCAAATATTTCTCATAAATGAAGAGACGTAGCACCGCTACGTCTCCATAAATTTGATTTGCATTCAGAGTAACTGATCTATCTAGAAAAATCTGAAAATTCAACTAGCCGAACTAACAATTTCTTCTGTCTCTACTGAAGGTTTTTCTCCTAATTTGGCTTCTGTACCAGCAAACAACCGCTCAATATTAGTTTTATGGCGAATAATTACATAAAAACCAGCCGCAAGTCCAAATAAGATATAAGGTAGCGGTTGATGCAGCACCACCATCAAAACCGAAACTGCGATCGCGCCACAAATTGAACTTAATGATACAATCCGCGATATCGCCACAACTATAGTAAATACGCCAAATGTTGCTAAACCCACTTGCCAATTCATCGCTAACAAAATACCTAAACCTGTAGCAACGGATTTACCACCAGTGAATCCTAAAAATATTGATTTACTATGTCCGATTATCGCCGCTAAACCAGCTAAAGTTACCATTACAGGTTGCCAAATTTCTGGATTAACTGTCGCCGGAATAAAATTATAAATGGGTGCCAAGTCAAACAAGCAGTAAGCAAGAAATATTGAAAGTACTCCCTTCAAACAATCAACTAGTAAAACAAATACACCAGGACCTTTACCCAAAGTTCTTAAGACATTAGTAGCACCAGTCGAACCCGAACCAACTTCGCGAATATCAATTCCCTTTAACAGCTGTACCAACGCGTAACCTGTGGGAATAGAACCCAAAAGGTAAGCTGAGATTAAAACTGCTGCACATAAACTTAACCAAATAGTCATAATCTTAATTGTTAGTTGTTGGTTGTTAGTTGTTGGTTGTTGAGATATAGCGGATTTTACCAAAAAATTGGGTTTAAAGCCCCGTGGTTCCAGCACGGCTTTATTTTATCCGCAATATTGTGTGATAAAGTATTGCGTATGATAGTAAGAGAAGCCAAGCTACCGGAACCGCGCACAGTGCCCCTAATTTTTAATTATGGGGGTGTAGTGCGCTGGCGAATAAATTCGCCAG
>JBCBQE010001227.1:0-1739 GCA_039820385.1 Cyanobacteria bacterium J06635_10 | reverse complement strand
GAAGCTGAAGGTATACGACTCAATTTTAATGCCGTAATCGCACCTTTAAATAACATAGTTTGTTTTGGTTTACTGCTGTGGTATATTCAAGACCGAAAAATTAGGATTCGTATCTCAGTTGTTTTTTGGTCTTTTTCAGTAGTTACCGCCATCATGTTGCTGATGTGGGGGGTAATTTACTTTGGCTTAAATCAAGCAGACTATTTACCTCCTCGTTCAATTTATGGTTTACTAACAGGTAAAGGGAGCATCTACCAACCCGGAGATGGTAATAGTAACTACCTAATGCCTTATTTTCCTACAGATGAATCTATCGGAGGATTAGTTCGTTATTTATACTTTTTTTCAGGCCCGGAAGCTTTAGCTTTAGTAATGGCTTTTGTTAGCTTGTTATCGTTGGATATCAAAAATCGTCTTTGGTCTTTTATTTTATTATTTGGTTCTGTTTTTTTACTACTTACAAGTGGAACTCGTTCGGTTTGGGTTAGTTTACCAATTGTTTTAGTTTTACGATATTTGTTAACAAATGGCAAGATTTTTGGTCCTGCATTTGTTTGTGGATTATTCGCAATTATCAGCTTTGCTTCTTTATCTGTTCCTGTTATTAGCAATACGGTGATAGATAAGGTCATGAATACCGCCGAAGCGACTGCAAATGCTCGTGCAGATTCTACAGAAGTTCGTAGCGAAATTTATCGTTTAACCATGAAAAGTATAGAGAATGCTTCTCATTCACAATTGGTTTTTGGTCATGTAGTAAATGGAGAAGGAGTTTTACCGGGATACAAACCAGCAAAAGTAGGTACTCATAGTTTTATTTTAGGAAGCTTACTTTATAGAGGTGGTTTATTAGGTACTGGGTTTTTCTTAACTTTTTGGATATCTCTACTTTTGTGGTTATATAAAACACGTTATGGTAGACCTTCATGTCTTTTTATATTTGTACTTTTTACCCTCACTTTTATCACAATGGAGTTAGAAATGCCTGTTTTACCCATTACTCTTCTGTGCGTTATGTTGCGTACAAATGTACATAATAGGAGTTAGGAGTTGGGAGTTGTAGAGACGTAGCAGTGCTACGTTTGTTATTGAGTTAGGAGTTGGGAGTTGGGAGTAATAAGTAATAAGGAAATATGATCGGTTTGGGTTATATAGTAAGTAATTAGTGGGACTTCATATGAGTGGGAATAGATGAATCGCATCAAGTGAATAATTACTAAGAAAGGTATTATCAATTTCTAACAATTATCCAAATAAATACAAAAGATAATAATCAAGGTGCAGATTTTTACCAAATATTTTTAATCTCAAATTCAAAGGGAAAAATAATTAAACAATGCCCTTACTTCAAGTTAGAAAAAAAATAGAAAGTCAAGATTTATTTTCAGGAATTTGGATTCAATGGAATAATCTCACGTTTTCAGAAAAATTTGTTTGTGCCAATATAAGTTTAATTGCAGTTTGGTGGGCTATTGGAATCTACAGATTTATGGCTGCATTAATATTTTTTGGCATTGCTTGGTACGAAAAACAACGTTACGGAAGAATACGCTTACAAAAACCAAGCTTGAGTGCGATCGCATTATTTATCTTCTCTAGTTATAGATTAATCGGTTCAATATTCTATGAACTAGCGACTGATATAAAAATTAATATTACAGAAGATGTCCGCTACATTTTATTTTGGTATGGACTTGTTTTACTACTCGAATATTGTTACTTTGAACATACCAAAGTAG
>JBCBQE010001226.1:0-1751 GCA_039820385.1 Cyanobacteria bacterium J06635_10 | reverse complement strand
AAAGATGTCACTTCAAAAAATCAAAGACTTTACACTGCCAAATTTAAATCCTGCTGAATCTCTTCAACAAATGGTTTCAGCTTATACGGAATACCTCACCATTGCAGAACTTGAGCGTACTAAACGCCGTGATATTGAAGCTTGGGAAAAAGAAGCGATTACTCGAATTAACGCTCAACGTGATTTATTAATAACATACCTCGATCGCTCTTTTGATGAGCGTGCTGAAAATTTTCGCGCTTTATTCGGTGTAGTTGATAATGCTCTTTTATCGGGTGATAACGAACAATTAGCTCTTGCTTTAAATTCAATTACAGAAATAGCTAAATCTAGCCCTTTTAAAGAATTTGCTAATTTAAATAACGTTCGCGCTGCACTCAACGATCCAAACCATGTATGGGAATTTTGAGTTAATCATAAACATAGTTGGTGCGTGACGCTATAAATAAGCTTTTTAATTAAGCATTGAATTTCTCGAAGCGTCACAGGGTTCCCATTAAAATTTTTTCTTCTAAAAAAATTTTAATGGGTTCCCGTCACAGCACCCTACAAAAAAAGATGTCAGGAGCGTAAGTCTTATCTAAAAAATATTCATGCGGAGCCCGTGCAGACGGGCTTGGTTTTTATAACCCCAGGTTTCTAACCTGCGGGTGTTTTTATTTGCTTCTATATTACATTGTAAAATTTTCTGATTAACCCATAACATTGTGTACTAGTAAATTCATAGAGTAATTTTTTTGCTTTATGCTTTAAGGGTTTATTGTTATTTATCTCTATGAATTTACTGAAGAATAAGCTTCACATTGGTATCTTACTTCTAAGTGTTATCGGAAATTTAGTATTTTTACCCAGTGCTGAGGGTAGTGCCAATAGTAATCTTGCTGTCACAATCAAGGGACTTAAAAATCAAAAAGGACAAGTTTGTTTCAGTCTTTTTTCTAGTAGTCGCGGTTTTCCCAAGAGTAATAAACGTGCTTTACAAGCCAAATGCGTCAAGCTTGGCGATGCTTCGGCTAAATTGAATATTCCTTCCTTGAAAGCAGGTACCTATGCTATAGCAATTTTTCACGATAGCAATGGAGATGGTAAACTTAATACAAATTATCTCGGTATCCCTAAAGAAGGTTTCGGATTTTCTCGAAATCCTCGAATTATCACAGGCCCTCCTAAGTTTGGCGATTCGGCGGTTTTTGTGGCTGGTTCGAGTACTGATATTCAAATTAATGTGAACTATCTTTTTGGTAGTTAATAGAGGATTTTGCGTTGTAATGATTTATTGTCTCTTCTTTTAATTCATTAGTATTACTCGCAACATTGGATATTAGTTCGGTATTGCTGGAGACGTAGCAATGCTACGTCTCTACATTTATGTTGATTAATTTTTGTCTTTTATACAGATAATTTTTTCAGTAGATGTTTTTGGTTTATCTTTAAATCATATGCTGCGTGCCTATTATCTATATTAATTTGAATTTACTGATGAAAAAAATTCAGGTGGGTATTCTGTTTCTGACTATTATCGGAAGTTTAGTATTTTTACCTAGTGCAAATGGTACTGACAACAGCAATCTAAATGTGACAATTAACGGACTGAAATATCAGAAAGGAAAAGTTTGTTTCAACTTGTTTTCTAGCAGTCGCGGTTTTCCTAGTAAAAAGAAACTTGCTTTACAATCTAAGTGTATCAATATCAAGGAAACTCCCGTACAACTTAATTTTAAGTCTTTAAAACCAGGAACTTACGCTTTATC
>JBCBQE010001225.1:0-1752 GCA_039820385.1 Cyanobacteria bacterium J06635_10 | reverse complement strand
ACAGCAACGGCAATAAAGCGCGAGGAATATCCACACCGCTTTTTGCCTCCCCTACAAATTAACTGCTCACTGCTCACTGCTCACTGTTAACTGTTAACTGCTAACCTAAAACCACATATCCTCAACCCACCTTCAGGCTCATTCCAACTACGACTGGCGCTACGACAACTTTCTGGGCTAAAACTCCACGAGCCTCCTCGGAGTACACGGCGATGTACATCTCCGCCACACTCCCAAACTGTTCCATCTTTAGGTGCACCATCGTAGTTTTTATGCCAAGGATCGGCACACCATTCCCATACTAGACCGTGCATATCGTATAATCCAAAGTCATTAGCTACATCAAAACTGCCTACGGGTGTTGTTTGTTTATAGTGTTTTCCGATTGCTTCTATCGGGTGATATTTATCCATATTGCAGTTCAGCAATTGAGCATTAAGGCTCTTGCCAAAATTGAAAGGCGTACTAGTACCTGCCCGACAAGCATATTCCCATTCTGCTTCGCTGGGTAAACGATATTCTCTTCCGGTTTTTTCTCGCAGTCTGGCACAAAATTCTTGTACTTCATGCCAAGATACATTTTCAACTGGTAAATTCGCGCTTTTAAATTTGGATGGATTAGGATTTAACCCACGATTAACTTGTGGTAATAATGCAACAACTTTCCATTGAGCTTGAGTAACGGGGTATTTACCCATGAAAAAGGGTTTTAAAGTGACAATATGTTGGGGACGCTCGTCTATATGTCCTTCATTTCGAGGGGAACCCATAATAAAGCTACCACCGGGAATTGATACCATTTCTAAGATTACTTTGGTACTCAAATCTTCTGTAAAAAAGTTTGCTTTACTAAGAAAGCGTTTAATTTCTCTACCTGTTTCATCTACTCTTACTACATTAAATTCAAAGCTTTGCAAACTGGGTAATATTACTTGTGGTGGTGAAACAGGTTGGGGAGTTGTTAAAATCCCAGGTGCTTTATTGGATGCTGAAGAATTCAAATCTTCAAGTACTTCTGTTGCCGACTGATATCTATCTTTAACTAAGTTTTGCACCAATTTATCTAAAACTTGTCCTAATTCTTCGCTAATCGCAATACCTTTTTCTTGCAAAATTTTTCGCCACAACCATTTACCATTTATGGCATCATAAAGACTATCGTGAAATTGGTCGTTCTCATCTTGCTGGGGAAAACATTGAGTTAAAAGCCGCAGGCAAGTCACACCTAGAGCATACAAATCGCTTGCAGGGAACACAAATCCAGCCATTTGTTCCGCTGGTGCATAACCAATCGTATAAAGTACTGTCGCTTGTCTTGCTAAACTGGTTTGCGTTACTTGTTTTGCTCCACCAAAGTCAATTAATACGAGTTTTTCGTCACTTTTTCGGCGAATAATATTTTCTGGTTTGATGTCGCGGTGAATTACGTTATTAGAGTGAATAAAGTTTAAAACGGGTAATAAATCTGTTAAAATACCTCTAATTTTTTCTTCATCAAAATTAGAATCACAAAGTTCATCCCACAGAGTTTGCCCTTCGATAAACTCTTGCACTAAGTACAAACTTGAACCTTGTTCAAAAAAAGCCAACAATCTCGGTATTTGCCAATGATTTTCTCCCAAATCATACAAGCGAAATGCCTCTTCTCGGAATAACTTGGCTGCTTTAGCGCGTGCTGTACTTCCTTGTACTTGAGGGAAAAACTGCTTGATAACACAAGGTGCATCTAATCTATCTGCATCAACAGCAGCA
>JBCBQE010001224.1:0-1760 GCA_039820385.1 Cyanobacteria bacterium J06635_10 | reverse complement strand
TGGGTTGGGGTTTAAATCCCCATAGATATTCCAAACAACTTCGGCACTTCGGCTCTTCCGCTCAAACCTTCGTTTAAATTGATAAATCTTTTTGACGCTAGAATTTATTTCATTCTTTGAGAAAGAAAACCATGAGCGAACAACAATTAATGCAAGCTGCTTGGTACGAAAAACAAGGTGCAGCAAAAGAGGTAATTCACTATCAAGAAATGCCCATACCCGAGCCTGGTGCTGGCGAGGTGCGAGTGAAAATCCACGCTTCTGGTGTCAATCCATCCGATACAAAATCCCGTGGTGGTTGGGGTGGTATCGAGCAGAAATTTGAGCGGATTATTCCTCACCAAGATGGTGCGGGTGTAATTGAAAGTGTGGGGGAAGGTGTTGCTAATTCTCGCATCAACGAACGAGTTTGGATTTATGAAGCACAATTGGGAAGAGCATTTGGCACTGGTGCTGAATATGTTGTGATACCCAGTGAAAAAGCAATAATCCTACCAGATAATACCAGCTTTGCTGAAGGTGCTTGTCTGGGAGTTCCCGCAATGACTGCTCATCGTGCTGTTTTCGCCGACGGTGAGGTGAAAGGACAAACTATTTTAGTTACAGGTGGTGCGGGTGCTGTAGGTAATTATGCGGTGCAGTGGGGAAAATGGGGTGGTGCAACTGTAATTACTACCGTCAGCAGTCACGAAAAAGCAAAAATTGCAGAGGCTGCGGGTGCGGATTATATTATTAACTATAAAAATGAAGATGTAGTCAAACGCATTCAAGAAATTACTGGTAGAAAACGGGGAATTAATCGGATTGTTGATGTTGATTTCAGCCAGAATTTGTTCGTAGCCGATGCAGTTTTGCGTACTAATGGTGTGGCGGCAATGTATTCAGCTAATCCTGGTGATGCTCCTGCTTTACCGATTTTGTCATTAATGTTGAGAAATATTACTATTCGTACCATATTGGTGTATACCATGCCTGTAGAAGCCAAAAAAGCAGCGATTGGGGATATTACGACTGCATTAGGAGCAGGTGCATTGCGTCACAATATTGCTCAGCGCTTTTCTCTAGCTGAAGTTGCTGCTGCTCACGAAGCTCAGGATAGTGGCAAGATGATTGGTAAGGCGATCGTTGAGATTTCTTAAAGGATATTTTAAAACTATTTGGCGGTTGCAACCGCCAGTTACGGTTTTCAGTTGAATGGAATACACGAAACTACCCCCTTCCCCTCTCCAAAGCATCGGAGAGGGGAAGGGAGGCGGGGTGAGGTTTCACGGAGTGTATTCGACTCAAGCGAAAAGCGCTATATATGAAAGAGAATATTAAAGTTGCAGAGATTCAACTGACTAAAGTCACTACTACGAGCCTGTTGAATTCGTTAAAATGATGTTGTAATTCATATATATTCTAAAAATGAATTCTCAATCATCAAATAAATTATTTTCTATTAAAAAATTTGCACAAGGTGTATTAGGTGGAATTTTTTTATCAGCAATATTATGGCTTTGTGCAATTTATGCTCATGCCTCAATTTCTTTAAATCAAGGAATAATTTGTAGTTCAGTAATAGTCATTTCCTGCGCAATCACTGCTACTTTGAGGGGAGTTACCAGAAGATTTGCAGTGGGCTTATTAGGAGGGTTTTATCTAGCAGCAATATTGTGGCTTTATTCAACTTATTTTAACGTACCAATTTCCTTAGCTCAAGGAATTATTGGTATTTCAGTAGTAGGAATCTCTTGTGGAATCTTAGCTTCGGTTAGTGG
>JBCBQE010001223.1:0-1763 GCA_039820385.1 Cyanobacteria bacterium J06635_10 | reverse complement strand
GTGGGAGAGTCAAAAAAACCAAGGATATATCAAGCAGTATTGTGTCATTATTGCCGAATGTAATATCCGAGGAATTTTTATAACCAAAATACAAGGTTTTAACCTTTAATCTCCATGAGTTAAAACTCCTAACTCATAACTTATAGCTGGTAACATAAGATCACTGTCCGCAACATTTATCAATTCCTAAACTTTCCAAAAGTAAGTCGCTGACTGCATTCGCAATGGCAAACTCTCCATAAAAACTTTTGGAAAAATCAAAGGATTGCATTTCCGTGACGATCGCAAGTACTAACTCTCCTAAATCGTTTTCTCCTTCCATGCGCTGTCTGACAAAAATTTGTGCCGCACGTTCGGCTATAGTTTGATTAATCATTTCTGGGATAAATTCTTCATCCAAAAAGGTATGTAAACGCTGTTGCAACCATTTTCCTTCTTGTTCGGGATTTTCCGCAGGTGGTAAAGTTATCGGTGGTATTGGTTGAGTCATCTTTTTTATTTAAAATTCATAAGTTAAAGACAGTAGCCTTTCAAAGTAACGACCAAAAGCTAGCGTCTCAAGACAATATGCGTCAAATCAGCCGTTGGCATTTTTTTATTATCCGTAAATTCTATGCAATATGATACTGCCGCTATTATCCAAGGATACGCCCAAGGCTATTTTCTCATGGCTGATGAAAATAATACTTTGGGATGGTTTGGCAGTCGCGATCGCACTTTAATTCCTTTGGATGACAGATTCCGCTACCCTAAGTCTTTAAGGCGTGTTATCAACCAACAGCTATTCTCAACTGCAATTAACCGCGACTTTAAAGCGGTAGTTGATGGATGTGCAAACCGAGATACTACCTGGATTTCGACTGAGTTAAAAGATATTTATTATTCTTTATATCAAAACGGATGGGCTTATAGTTTTGAAACTTGGCAAGGTGACGAACTTGCTGGAGGAATTTTAGGTATTGTTATTGGTGGCGCTTTTATTGGCGAATCGATGTTTTTTCGTATTTCTGAAGGCTCTAAGGTGGCCATGGTTAAGTTGGTGGAAAGATTGCGTGCAAGGCAGTTTGTTTTTTTTGATGCTCAGATGATGAATCCTCATTTAGAACGGTTTGGTGCTTATTATATTAATGATGAGGAGTATCAAGCTTTGTTGCAGAAAGCTTTACAGGCTAATTGTTATTTTAAGTAAATTAAATTACAAATTTTGAGCGCGAAATTTTTTTACTAGATAAAGCCCAGAAAATGATATAGTCGTAATATGCTTTTTTTAATAATGGGAATATTGCCTTGTTTAAAAATTTTGAATATATTCCCATTATCTAAAAATAGCAAAGAACGCCACTTTTTAAAAGTAGCGAAGAGAAAACTCTTTTAAAACCAAAAAAACTGCTAATTGATTTTCAAATTTATTTTTCAGTGAAGTCGGCAAATTAAGGTATTCCCAATTATCTTTATCGCTGCGAGATAGTCGTGAATCATTTACCGAGAAAGATTAAGACCAACCATTTCTACAAGAACTTCCTTCTTTAATCTGTTAAAAAAGGTAACATCAAAAAAAATCGATTTAAATGTGGAGGTAAGCGGAAAAATGATATGATTAGAAAATGGATTTTATATAATGGGACTGCTGGTTGCCGTAAAAATTTTGATTATATTCCCATTATATAAAAACACTATATCAAGAAAAAGGCACTTTTAGAAGTAGCTAGAATAAAAAATTTTTTGAAAATCAAAAACATAAATTAATTTTCATTTTTTTGAAT
>JBCBQE010001222.1:0-1771 GCA_039820385.1 Cyanobacteria bacterium J06635_10 | reverse complement strand
CACATAAAATTCTTTTCTGTAAACAGCTTAACTACTTTACTCGAATCAGAAGACTATAAGGATATAAATTTTAAATTTGCAGGTAAATACCCTTATCTCTGGACTAATATGTTGTGTTCTAGCAAATTAATTCAGTCAGAATAAACCTAATTAATTTTGTGAAATGCTAGAAAAAATTACCCCACTAATTCTCACCTACAATGAAGCTCCTAATATCGAGCGTACCCTTCAAAAACTGACTTGGGCAAATACAATTGTTGTAATTGATAGTTACAGCACAGATCAAACTTTGGAAATTTTATACTCAATTCCTCAAGTACAAGTTTTTCAAAGAAAATTTGATTCTTTTGCAGTTCAGTGTAATTATGGATTAGAAAAAATAGCATCTGAATGGGTACTTTCATTAGATGCTGATTATATTTTGACAAATGAGCTAGTTAGTGAAATAAAAAGTTTGCAAAGGTCACTCGACATAAATAGTTACAGTGTTAGATTTAAGTATTGTGTTTTTGGAAAACCTTTGCATGGTACTTTACTTCCACCTCGCAAAGTACTTTATAAAAGGGAAAAAGCAACTTATGAAGACGATGGTCATGCACATCGAGTTAATGTAGAGGGAGAATCAGCAACACTTTCTTCTTACATCCATCACGACGATCGCAAACCTTTAAGTCGGTGGTTATGGGCACAAGATCGTTACATGATAATTGAAGTTAAAAAACTTACCCAAACCCCAGATAGTGAAATTAGTTTAGGTGACAGAATTCGTAAACAAAAAATCCTTGCTCCCTTCATTATTCTGTTTTACTGTCTTATTCTCAAAGGTGGAATTTTAGACGGTTGGCATGGTTGGTATTATGCGTTTCAACGGATGCTGGCAGAAACACTTTTATCTATTCGGTTGATTGAATTTGAAAAACTACAAAAGCAAAAAATATAAAGTTTAAACTGGTATCCTTATAGTCTTGACACGACTTCTAGATCTGACGGAGTATAATGTCAGCCGCCTTTCACAGCGCTTCTGATGTCTCCAAGGCAAGAAAAATACTGGACTATCAGCAGGAAGTGGTGATTAGTCTTCTACTTTATAGCTTTCCGGCTTGTCCAACTGCTGAATATATTTAAGGGCACTGCATTGCACGAGTAACTCAACACTTGGATTGTCCCTACAAAATCACCATAACCGTTGTTTCTTGGAACAAAAGTCTAAATATTCAACAAAGCT
The DNA here is from genome assembly GCA_039820385.1 of Cyanobacteria bacterium J06635_10. GTDB lineage: Bacteria > Cyanobacteriota > Cyanobacteriia > Cyanobacteriales > Nostocaceae > Rivularia. The sequence goes on along the minus strand of JBCBQE010001222.1, from coordinate 546 downwards.
ATAAACACAACATTAGCAGTAACCGCGGCAAGTATCGCTTCAATTTGCCCGCAACCTTTGCTATAAAAATTAATCTTAAACTGTCTACAATCTTTTGCTATCAGGAACTAAATCAGTCCAATAACGGAAGAATTCACATCAATTCCCATTGCAACATTGACGAATCTCGACTGAGTAGGAACTTATATCAGCAAATACGGCGCAAAACCAAGAAAAATCCTTGTTTTACCCGCGACTGTCATATCTTGAAACTTTTACGCCAAATTATTTGTATGGCAAATGACAATCCGGTAATCCCCATCTTTTTAAAGTTAAATTTGAACATATTACCACTCATTTTTTACTGTAAAGATAATTTTATAATGATTAATATTAACCCGTAATATATATATATAACTTGACAAAAATCACAATGTATTTCATACATAAAATATAATGTTTGTTTAAATTTTTAGTATATATATTTTGTTTTAATTAATATAATTTGAACGAGAAAATAAATAGTAGACAATTTCTCCAGAAAATACTTTGTCTTTTTTAAGACAT
>JBCBQE010001221.1:0-1788 GCA_039820385.1 Cyanobacteria bacterium J06635_10 | reverse complement strand
TCGCTAGTGGCGATAATCAAAGGGTTGGTAATTGATTCGATCAAATATTCAATTTTATTTAATTGCCCTGTATCGCTGGTATTAATATCGCATTTTACTAGCGCTATAGATTTATTCAAAAGTGTTTCTCTTTCCCATCTTTGTACGAGTTGATAAAGTTCATGGGGATTATTTGGTAGGTTGTGAATGGATAAAACATATAAGTTAAATCCGAATTGAGCGCAAACCGTTTGTGCAATGGTTTTCTTGCTAACAAAATTACTACCGCATAACTGAATAATAGGTAAAACTTCCGGTGTATGCTGCCAAGTCGCCGTTATTTCTTGTGCGAGTTGTCGATGAGAATCTACCATCATGGGAATATTCTCTGTCCCGAGTAATTCAAACATGCTGATGAGACTTTCATCCAGATGAGGAGAGCCCATCAAATAATGCAATATCTGTTCATCAATTCTTAAAGGTGCGTTAACCAAAGTATTACTTGCACCAACTTCAATCAACCGCCACTTTCGTAGAGGTGCAACCGGAGTCATAGCGCTCCAGTTGGAATGATTGGAAATTGCCAAAGCCAAACCAAAAGTAGGATAACCTTGGTTGGCATCGCCATTAGCTTGAGCGCATAAACCAGCCCAACTAGTATCGATTTCCATTCCCGCGCACAACAAAAGCACATCGCGCTCATATTTGTCAAGTCTAAATAGGTCGCAAAGTCTTTGTAAATTCGATGTTGTGGAAATATCTTCTGTTGGCGATCGCCTTTCTTCTCCCTTAATGTAATTTAGTAGAGTTTGACGCAATTCAGCTAAAGCAGTCATTAAGTAATTTACGTTAGCTTCTTGCCAATTAACTTTATAAAATGTTGTCATAAAACTTCAACTTAGTTGTTAACTATTTAACATTCAATAAATTTGAGCCGAGTATATATTAGAACAGTTATTAACCTCGTGGGAGGGAAAGTATGGGTAGGGAGTTTGTAGCGCGAAAGTCTTCTGTATGGGGAAAGAAATCCGATACTAAACCTTCTTTATTCACTTCACGTCCTTTTCCTGTACAAACTCGCCAGGATAATACAGTAAATAAGAAAGAATTACCGTCAGAAATTCCTCCAGCAAATTATATTACTGACAAAATCGGTTTTAATAGTTGCCAACCCGCAGTTCAGCGTCAGGAAGATAATTCGGATAAGGAGCAAGAACCGGATTTAATGAGCAAATCCGATGAGTCACCTGTTGGGGATGAGGAAGAAAAAATTTCACCACAGTTAGAAGATGAAAATAAGCAAGAGAGCGTTAATTTGAAACCTGCTGTGGAAGAGGGAGACGAAGAAACAATTTCACCACAGTTAGAAGATGAAAATAAAAAAGAAGATTTACAACTTGCTGCGGATGAGCCAAAGAAAGAAGAAGATATGGTTTCACCTCAGCTAGAAGATGAAAATAAGCAAGAAGAATTAAATAAAAAATCAATTCAAACTAAATTAACCGTTGGTGAACCGGGGGATAAATACGAACAGGAAGCCGATACCGTAGCAGCAAAAGTAGTAGAACACATTAACTCACCGAAATCTCAGCAACCAGTACAAGGTAAAGTTGAGCCAGTTGTACAACCAAGTTTAATGCGTCAAGGTGGTGCTGGTAAAGGAACTGTTAACCGTGATGTGGAGCAAAATATCCAACAAGCGCGGGGTGGCGGACAGGGGTTAGCTGATAATGTTCGACAGCCGATGGAACAAGCGTTTGGGGCTGATTTTAGTGGTGTGAAGGTACATACTGGTGGGCAAGCGGATGT
>JBCBQE010001220.1:0-1798 GCA_039820385.1 Cyanobacteria bacterium J06635_10 | reverse complement strand
CTCTCTCGGACACGGATATAAAGTGGCTATTATTCAGTTTATCAAAGGTGCCTGGGAACCTTCTGAAAAAAAAGCATTTAGTACTTGGAAGGAAAATGGACAGTTAATGTTCCACGCCATGGGTGAAGGATTCACTTGGGAAACTCAAGATCGCGATCGCGATCTTGAAAAAGCTCAAGCAGCTTGGGATAAAGGATTAGAATATATCCGCAATCCGGAATATAAGCTGGTACTTTTGGATGAAATCAATATAGCTATCAAACTCGGTTACTTAAGAGTTGAAGAGGTTTTGGCTGGATTGGAACAAAAACCCGAAAGAAACCATGTGATACTTACGGGTAGAGGTGCACCTCAGTCTTTAATAGAACGAGCCGATCTAGTTACCGAAATGAGCTTAGTTAAACATCCTTTCCGCGATCAAGCCGTAAAAGCTCAGCCAGGGATTGAGTATTAAAATTGCATAGTGGATAGTGGTTAGTGATTAGCGGTTAGTAGACAAGCTGACGGGTACCCATGAGGTGCAGCACTCCATCCCTTATCACTGCCCTTCGGCTTAACAACCAACAACTAACAACTAACAACTATCTAATATCTAAAATTCTCGAAAATTATCTTTACAGGCTTTCAAAATACGTCGGTCATCATTACCGACCATTACAACCCGATCGTAATCTTGTAATGTAACCGAGTAGGCATAGTTCGTTAGCTCTGAATCGTTTGCTCTCGATAGCCTATCCCTTGAAGCTACTTGATTTAGGCTCACATCACCAGCATAACCCTTAACGGTCATAGCTATCTCTCCCGACCTATCGAGAGTTCCTTGAAAGCAGTTAAACTCAGAAGCAGGCATATACATTCCACCCATCACTTTACCACCTCGCTTTTCAAAGACAATATATCCTTCACCAAATTGTCCTGGTTGTGGCGAACTCCCATAGAGAAATACACCATCATCCTTCGGAAAATTTTTTTTCTGTATCCCTCTTTTGATAGATGCTTTATTTTCAATAGTCGTTTTTAGAGTATTAAGTTGACTTCTCTTATCTTTTACTAAGTCTTTAGAATTAGAATAAATATTTCCTTGCATCCAAGTATAAGTTTCCCCAGGGGATATACGAACAACTACAGATTTCGATTGGGGAGACGAATTATTCAATGCTCTTCGCAACCGTGCTTCTTTAGAAATTGATTGGGAAGTAGTATCGGATTTTTGTGCCAATAAAGTATAATTAGGAACTTGCTTATCTAAAACTTTTGATGAAGAATTTGCTTGCAGCCGAGTCATTTGTTTGGATAAAACTGGTTGAGCGCGTTGTGCTATTGCACCAATAACCACAACTAAGCCCAATAAAGGCACTGCAAAACGACGAGGTGGAATAAATTTGTTAATATATTTAATCACCACTTTTCTCCTATAATTTAATATCGAACTCTAAGTATTTCGTCTTATAAATAACTAAGTAGTTGAATGAAATATTACTACTAAAACATTAGTTTATATTATCCGGTTTGAAAAATATAATTTATTGAAAATTTTATTTAATTTTTAAATATTAATTTTACACTAACATTGCCATAAGTGTTGAAGCTTCATCCTAACGATTGAGTCGAAAGGATCAATTATGAACAAAATAAAAGAAAAAATCATAATCGAAAAAAGGAATTTAAAATCATTTTTTTAATTTTTGTCATCTTTCTATTTACGTATTTTGATTTAGAAAAATTTATCTACCCGAAGGACAGTTTATAGAATATAACCTATTTATTGCAATAGTTTTAGGGGTTATAAAAACTGAAC